>NZ_JBFUKN010000037.1:0-56614 GCF_056400845.1 Mycobacterium sp. P4_H6
CATCGAATACACCCGTGACGCAGTCGAACTCGGCCAGGACCAGGCGGTGGTCATCACCGCCGACGGGTACCGGATCTACAACTTCGCCGGCGACCGTGACGACGCGAATGCTCGCCCGTTCCATATCGACTGGGACCTCTCGGCCGCCGAAAAGGGTGGCTACGAGTACTTCATGCTCAAGGAGATCGCCGAGCAGCCCGCGGCCGTGGCCGACACCCTGCTCGGCCATTTCGTGGACGGCCGGATCGTGCTCGACGAGCAGCGGCTCTCCGACCAGGAACTGCGTGAGGTCGACAAGATCTTCATCGTCGCCTGCGGTACCGCCTATCACTCCGGCATGCTGGCCAAGTACGCGATCGAGCACTGGACTCGGCTGCCCGTCGAGGTGGAGCTCGCCAGCGAATTCCGTTACCGCGATCCGGTTCTGGACCGAAGCACCCTGGTGATCGCGATCTCGCAGTCCGGCGAGACCGCGGACACCCTGGAGGCCGTGCGGCACGCCAAGGAGCAGAAGGCCAAGGTGCTGGCCATCTGCAACACCAACGGCAGCCAGATCCCGCGCGAGGCCGACGCGGTGCTCTACACCCGCGCCGGTCCGGAGATCGGGGTGGCCTCGACCAAGACATTTTTGGCGCAGCTGACCGCCAACTATCTGGTCGGGCTGGCGCTGGCGCAGGCCCGCGGCACCAAGTACGCCGACGAGGTGGCCCGCGAGTACCACGACCTCGAGGCCATGCCGGATCAGGTTGCGCGGGTGCTGACCTGCATGGAGCCGGTGACGGCGCTGGCGCAGCGGTTCGCCCAGGCCTCCGCCGTGCTGTTCCTGGGTCGCCATGTCGGCTACCCGGTGGCGCTGGAGGGTGCGCTCAAACTCAAGGAACTCGCCTATATGCACGCCGAGGGGTTCGCTGCCGGTGAGCTCAAGCACGGCCCGATCGCGCTGATCGAGGATGACCTGCCGGTCATCGTGGTGATGCCCTCGCCCAAGAGCGCGGCCACCCTGCATGCCAAGCTGCTGAGCAACATCCGCGAGATCCAGGCCCGCGGTGCGATCACCATCGTCATCGCCGAGGAGGGCGACGACACGGTGGCCCCGTACGCCGATCACCTGATCGAGATACCGGCGGTGTCAACGCTTTTCCAGCCGCTGCTGTCGACGATCCCCATGCAGGTGTTTGCCGCCGGCGTCGCGCAGGCGCGTGGCTACGACGTGGACAAGCCCCGCAACCTGGCCAAGTCGGTCACTGTCGAGTAACCGTTTCAGCCGGTCCGTCTGGCCCATTCGCTGGGCGGGACGCCGAAGTGGCGGCGGAAAGCGCGGTTGAAGGTACCCGGGTCGGCGAAGCCGCTGGTGCGCGCTGCGTGACTCACCGAGGAGCCCTGGGCAATCAGTTCGCTCGCGAGTTCCAGTCGCTGACGGCGGATCTCCGTTGCCGGCGAGCGACCGTCCTCGGCCAACACCTGCTGGACAGAGCGCAATGAGAGGTGGAACTCGGCGGCCAGTCTGGCCGCCGTGAAATCCGGGTCACGGAAGCGCGTGCGGACATGCTCGAGCAGTCGCGCCCGCAATTCCGTGCGGGACGGCACGGATTCGGCGATGACGCCGCCGTGCGGTTGGGCCGCCAGCCGTTCGGTGGCATCGGCGAACGCGAGAAGTCGGGTGCCGTCGGACCCCAGTGGTTTCGCCGACCAGGTGACCGGCACGGGCTGCCCGGACCGGGTGATGAACCATTCGTGTGCCGTGACCCCGGGTGAGCCGCAACCGTCGAGGATCGGGCAGGAATGCGACGGGTACCGCGAACCGTCGGGGTGCCACTCGTGCAGGGTGTCGTGGCTGGGTGCGCCGATCACGTCATCGCCGGATCGGTAGCCGAGCATGCTCAGCGCTGCCTGATTCGCCAGCGCCACAGTGCCGTCCGGGCCGATCACCCACAGCGGGGTCGGCGCGACATCGATCGCCGCCGACAACGTCCCGGCGTCGAGCGGGGTCACGCTGAGGTTCGTCTGGTTGACCATGCTCCCACCTGGCTTCCGATGATGAGCCGAGGCTAGGCGCAGGGCGTTTCGAGTTGTTTCTCCGTTCGTTACGGCGCGGTTAAACGATGGGCAGACGCTGCCGGGCTGCGCAAAATGCCGGATTCCCTGCGTCTTCTGCCATGGGCACGATGCCGCCGACGCGGTGGTATTGAGCCACCACAACCCCACCGCCACGTTTCATGGAAGGAACCCGCACATGGTCTACGACCCCGCCTCGCCCGTCATCACCGAGATCGAACAACGTCGTGTCGACACCGGGATCAGCTGGCAGAAACTCGCCGAGCACATCGATCGGCCGCTGGTGTGGACGGTGGCGGCCCTGCTGGGCAGCCACCCGATGCCCGCCAAAGAGGCCACCGCTGCCGGCGAACTGCTCGACCTCAGCCCGGAAACCGTTGCCGCACTGCAGCGACAGCCCTACCGGACGGCCGACCCGGCGCTGCAGACCGACCCGACGATCTACCGCTTCGTGGAACTCATCAACGTCTACGGCCCGGCCTTCAAAGCACTGATCCACGAAGAGTTCGGCGACGGCATCATGAGCGCGATCAACTGCAACGTCTCCTTCGAGCGGCGCGCGGATCCCGGGGGAGACCGCGTCGTCGTGACCATCGACGGCAAATTCCTGCCGTACCAGTGGTGAATCCGACCGAAAGGAATCAGCCCATGTCGTATGTYAAACCCGCCGAACTCGCCGTCCGGATCATCGATGCCGGCGAGTCCAAGGTGTTCATGTCCACCCGGGACACCTTGATCCGCGCGTTCATGGCCGGTGCGATCCTCGCACTCGCCGCAGCCTTCGCGGTGACGATCTCGACGCGCACCGGTGAGCCGCTGTTGGGTGCGGTGCTCTTCCCGGTCGGCTTCTGCATGTTGCATCTGCTCGGATTCGACCTGCTGACAGCGGTTTTCACGCTGGTGCCGCTGGCGTGGCTGGACAAGCGTCCGGGTGTCACGCTCAAGCCCATGCTGCGCAACTGGGGGCTGGTGTTCATCGGCAACTTCGCCGGTGCGCTGACCGTCGCGGTGTTCATGGCGGTCTATTTCACCTACGGGTTCAGCGTCGAACCCGACGCCGTGGGACAGGCGATCGGTCAGATCGGTGAAGGCCGCACGGTGGGCTACGCCGACCACGGCGCCGCGGGAATGCTGACACTGTTCCTCCGCGGCGTGATGTGCAACTGGATGGTCTCGATGGGCGTCGTCGGCGCCATGATGTCCGACAGCCTGCCCGGCAAGGTGATCGCCATGTGGATGCCGATCATGGTGTTCTTCTACCTCGGTTTCGAGCATTCGATCGTGAACATGTTCCTGTTCCCGTCCGGGCTCATGCTCGGTGGTGACTTCACCATCGGCGACTATCTGCTGTGGAACGAAATTCCCACGGTGCTCGGCAATCTGGTGGGCGGTCTGGCGTTCGTCGGGCTGGTCATCTACGCCACCCACGGCCGGACGGCGCCGTCGCGGCCGCGCCCGGGGGATCTGGTGTCGGTGGATCAGGTTCCGGTGCCGAGCAAGATCTGATCTTCGGCGGACTCGCGGTCGTGGTGCGCATACCGGCCGCGAGTCCGCACGCGCTGCGACGGTCGGAAAGTTCAGCCCGAACGTGTCACACCCGCGCGGTAGAATCGCACACATGTTCGATGGCTCGGGAGTGGCGACGCATCTGGATTCTGCGCGTGAACATCTGCGCGCCGAACGCCGGGGCGTGGCTCTCAAGGTGATCGAGGCCGGAAAGTTCGCGCTGGCCAGGATGGCCGAGCTGGGTCACGCGTTCGAGGATCTCATCGTCGATGACTGGGAATTGGTGGCCGCCGAGCTGGGTGCCGAGCTCGGGATCAGCCGCGGCCGGGCCTGCACCCTGATCACCCAGGGTCGCGACCTGCTCACCCGGCTGCCGAGATTCGCCGACAACTTCGCCACCGGCACCGTGGACCTTCGCGTCCTGCGGGTCATCCTGCACCGCACCGCCCTGATCACCGACCCCGACGTCATGGCGGTCATCGACGCGCAATTGGCCGAGGCGGCGCCGTCGTGGAATGCGTTGTCCGATGAGCGGATCGCCGAGCTGGTCGACTGGATGATCGTCGACGTGGACCCCGAGGCCGTACGGCGGGCACGGCAGGCGCGGCAGCAGCGTGGGATCACAGTCGAACCGATCGGCGACGGCATGGTCGAGATCCACGGCCGCGTCGATGCCGCCAAGGGCGCAGTCTTCGATCAGGGCCTCGATGCCTTGGCGCGCACCGTGTGCCCAGATGACCCCCGCACCATCGATGAGCGCCGCGCCGATGCGGGCGAGCCCCTCACCCTCGGTGCAAAGAGTATTCCGTGCCTATGTGGGCGCGAGGGATGTCCGGCCACCGGCAACGAAGCGCCCAAGGGCCACATCGTCATCCACGTCCTCGCCGAACAGGGCACCGTCACGGGTGCATCCGACCGCCCCGCAGTGCTACCCGGGTACGGCGTGGTCGCCTCCGAACAGGTGCAGGAGATGTTGCCGCACGCTGAAGTCCGGCCCGTGCCCGATGCGGATGAGCTGGGATCCGAACCCGGCTATCACCCGTCGAGGAAGCTGGCCGACTTCGTACGCTGCCGCGACGTGACCTGCCGCTGGCCCGGCTGCAATGCGCTCGTCGAGCGCTGCGATGTGGACCACACGGTGCCGTGGCCCTACGGACCCACGCACCCGTCGAACACCAAGTTGTATTGCCGGATTCACCACCTGATCAAGACTTTCCACTGCGGCCCGGGCGGCTGGACCGACAAGCAACACCCCGACGGCACCGTCACCCTCACCGCGCCCAGTGGACGGGTGTACACGACCAAACCCGACGGCGGGCTGTTCTTCCCGCAGCTCGCGGTTCCCACGGGGGAATGGGGATCGATCGTCGTGCCGCCGCCGAGCCCTCACCGTGCACTGGCGGCACCCCGGCGACGCCGCACCCGTGCGCAGAACCTCGCCTACCGAATAGCGCACGAGCGGGCACTGAACCGAGCCGATATCGAAGCCAACCCACCGCCGTTCTGACCGGCGGTCACACCCGAATGACGTTGGGGCCCAGCGCCTCATAACGGTGTGCCCGCGCGACCGGGAACTCGGTGCCGGTAACGATGGTCTGGAAATCGGACACCTCGGCGAACCGGCAGAAACTGGTCTGGCCGAACTTCGAGTGCGCGGCAACCAGCACACGTCGGGTGGCCACCCGCACCGCGGTGTGCTTCACCGCCGCCACCGCCGGGTCCGGGGTGGTGAGGCCGTGCTCCAGGTCGATGCCGTTGGTGCCCAGGAATGCCACGTCGATCACCAGTGAGCGCAGCCGTTCGAGCGCCCATTCGTCCACCGTCGCAAGCGTTCTGCCCCGCATCCGTCCACCCAGCAGCAGGACGGTGACGGTGCTGCTGTGCGCCAGCGCCTCGGCGGCCAGCAGTGATGCGGTGACCACGGTCAGGTCCTGGTCGGCGAGCAGTTCGGCGATCAGTCGTGGGGTGAAACCTTCATCGAGGTAGACGGTCTCGGCGCCGTGCAGCTCATCGGCCGCCGCCCCGGCGATCCGGTGTTTCTGCGCCAGATCGACCTGACTGCGGTACTCGACCCCGGACTCGAACGCCACCGTCTCCAGTGGGATCGCCCCGCCGTGGACCCGCTTGAGCAGACGCCGGCCCGCCAGCACCTTCAGGTCGCGGCGGATGGTTTCCGTCGCTACCTGAAGCTCCTCGGCCAGGGCGGGTACCTCGACGCGCCCCCGATGGCGGGCGAACTCGACGATCTGGCGCTGGCGGCTGTCCGAATCCACGGTCACATTCTGGTCGGTGTCATGCCCCGGCGTTCAACACGGCCTGGATTTCCTCGGCCGTCGTCGCCGCGCGCAGCTCGGCGACGCGATCCTTGTCCAGGAACACGTGGGCGATCCGGGTCAGCAGCGCCATGTGATCGTTTCCGGCACCGGCGATTCCGACGACGAACTCCGCGGGCTTGCCGTTCCAGTCGATGGGTTCGGGGTAGCGGACGAAGGAGATCCCGGTGCGGCGGATCGCCGTCTTGGCCTCGTTGGTGCCGTGCGGAATGGCCAGACCGTTGCCCATGTAGGTGGACACCGACTTCTCCCGCTCGTGCATGGCGCCGATGTAGGACGGTTCGACCGCTCCGGCGGCCACCAGCAGGGCACCCGCCTCCTCGATGGCCTGCGTGGCGCTGTCGCCCGTGCCGTTCAGCACGATCGAGGACACCGGCAGTACGTCAGCATTGCCAGTCGCGGGCTCCTCGGCAGCCGGAGCGGCCGGGGCCGGTGTCGAGCCGCCGCCGTTGGCCTGCTTCAGCCGCTCCACGATTTCGTCGTAGCGAGGGCTGCTCATGAAGTCGTCGACCGACACGTGCACCGCCGACCCGGTCTTCTGGGTGGCCCGGGCGGTCAGGTCACGATGGCTGACGACCAGATCGAATGTGTCGGTCAGGTTCGAGATCGCCGCGTTCGTCACCTTGACGTCGCCGAAGCCGGCCTGCTGAATCTTCTTGCGCAGCACCGATGCCCCCATCGCCGACGATCCCATGCCGGCGTCACAGGCGAACACGATGGTCTTGATCGGTCCGCTGCCCGCGCCCACCAATGCCGAGGCGACGCTGGACTTCTTCCCCTTCATCGACTCCATGGACGCGGTAGCGGCGGCCAGGTCGGGTTCTTCGACAGCCTTGTCGGTCTTGAGCAGGAAGGCGGCGACGGCGAACGACACCGCGGTGGCGCCGAGCACCGACAGCGTCACGCCGAGGAAGCTGCCGCTCGCGGTCTGGGCGTAGATCGCGATGATCGAGCCCGGCGCGGCCGGCGCCCGCAGGCCCGAGCCGAACAGCACGTTGATGAACACGCCCGTCATGCCGCCGAGGATGGTGGCGATGATCAGCTTGGGCTTCATCAGCACGTAGGGGAAGTAGATCTCGTGGATGCCGCCGAAGAACTGGATGATCGCCGCGCCGGGGGCCGACGCGCGGGCGGCGCCCTTGCCGAACAGCGTGAACGCCAACAGGATTCCCAGTCCCGGACCGGGGTTGGTCTCCAGCAGGAACAGGATGGACTTGCCGGTCTCCAGCGCCTGGGTGGTGCCCAGCGGCGTCAGCACGCCGTGGTTGATGGCGTTGTTGAGGAACAGCACCTTCGCGGGCTCGATGAGGATCGAGGTGAGCGGCAGCAGGTCGTTGTTGACCAGGAAGTCGACGGCATTGCCTGCGGCCCGGGTGAACGAGGACACGATGGGGCCGATCCCGAAGAACCCGAAGATCGCCAGGATCATGCCGAGGATGCCTGCAGAGAAGTTGTCGACCAGCATCTCGAAGCCCGGCCGGATCTTGCCCTCCCACAGGGCGTCCAACTTCTTCATGGCCCAGCCGCCGAGCGGGCCCATGATCATGGCGCCCATGAACATCGGCACGTCGGCGCCGGCGACCACGCCCATGGTGGCGATCGCCCCGACCACCGCGCCGCGGTTGCCGTGGATCATCCGGCCGCCGGTATAGCCGATCAGCACCGGCAGCAGGTAGGTGATCATCGGCCCGACGATCCCGGCACCGTCGTAGGCGCCCCAGCCGCCGATCTTGGCGACCCATCCGTCGGGATCCTTGAGGCCCGAGAAGATGGCCTGCAGCCAGCCCTGCTCGATGAACAGTGCGGTGATCAGGCCCCACGCGATGAACGCGCCGATATTGGGCATGACCATGTTCGACAGCGCGGTGCCGAACTTCTGCACGCGCACCCGTATGCCGGTCTGCGGGGACGCTTCGACAGTGGACATCCGATGACCTCCGGTTCTGCCGGCACGTGGGTGATGCCGGTCACAAGTAAGCCCAGTAAAACGCATAGATGGGCAACATTGCAAGCAATTCGGGCAAAAACGGGCAGCCAATTCTGTGGTTTTGTGACCGTATTGGCGTTACAGTTCGGACAGCGAGGTCGGGCGACAGCTCCCGGGAACCGGCCGACGACCGAAAGGACCGCCCATGAAAGCCCTGCGTTTCTACGCCCCCGAGGATGTCCGGCTGGAGGATGTCCCGGAGCCACAATGCGGCCCCGACGAGGTGAAACTGCGGGTACGCAACTGCTCCACCTGCGGCACCGACGTCAAGATCTTCCACAACGGGCATCAGAACCTGACCCCTCCGCGCACCATCGGCCACGAGATCGCGGGTGAGGTCGTCGAGGTGGGTGCGGACGTCAACGCCACCTTCGGCAGTGACTGGTCGGTGGGCGACCGCGTCCAGGTGATCGCGGCGGTGCCGTGCGGCGAGTGTCATGAGTGCCGGAAGGGTTGGATGGCGGTCTGCCAGAACCAGACCTCGATGGGCTACCAGTACGACGGTGGCTTCGCGGAGTTCATGATCGTGCCCAAGCAGGTGCTCAAGGTCGACGGCCTGAACAAGATTCCGGACAACGTCGGTTTCGACGAGGCCTCGGCCGCGGAACCGTTCGCCTGCGCGATCAACGCCCAGGAACTGCTGGGCATCGAGGAGGGCGACACCGTCGTGGTCTTCGGTGCCGGCCCCATCGGCTGCATGCACATCCGCATCGCGCGTGGTGTGCACAAGTGTGGCCCGATCTACCTCGTCGACGTCAATGACGCCCGGCTCAAGATGTCCGCCGACGCCGTCAACCCCGACGGCGTCATCAACGCCGCCGATGTGGACGTGGTGGAGAAGGTCATGGAACTCACCGGCGGCCGGGGCGCGGATATCGTCATCACCGCCACCGCAGCCAACATCGCCCAGGAGCAGGCCATCGCGATGGCCGCCCGCAACGGGCGGATCTCCTTCTTCGGCGGGCTGCCCAAGACCGACCCGACGATCACGTGCGACTCCAACGTGGTGCACTACCGCCAGCTGCACATCCACGGTGCCAACGGATCTGCGCCCGAGCACAACAAGCGTGCCCTGCAGTACATCTCCACCGGGCAGGTTCCGGTCAAGGACCTCATCACCCGCCGTATCCCGCTGGAGAACGTGCTCGACGCCTTCGACATCGTCAAGAAGGGCGAGGCCATCAAGGTCACTGTCGAGCCCTGACGCCTGCCGGCGCACTAGCCTGGCCGGTATCGAACTCGTCGCACCCGCAGTGAACATCGCGTCCCGGCAACGCATCGGACATTTCGTCAGCCGGGATGCTTTCACGCGCTACCTGAACGCGTATCGCGCCGCCGCACCCGTGTTCGACGCCCAGCTCGATGTGCCCACCAGCCTCGGCACCGTCCGCGTCTACCGCCACGACGGCCCGGGTGGCGCGACCCCGGCGCTGTTGCTGCCCGGCCGCAGCTCGGGCAGCCCGATGTGGCGCACCAGTCTCGCCGCACTGGTCGCGCAGCGAACCGTGTTCAGCCTCGACCTGCTCGGCGATGCCGGGCTCTCGGTGCAGTCCGCGACCATCGCCGATGCCGGAGACCAGGCCCGCTGGCTGGATGAGGCGATCACGGGACTGGGACTGGCGCGGGTCCATCTGCTCGGGGTGTCGATGGGCGGGTGGCTGGCCACCAATGCCGCGATACGCAGGCCGGACCGAATTGCCTCGATCATGCTGTTGGACCCCGCGATGACCTTCGGGCGCATCCCCGCGAAAGCGATGGCCGCGTCGATCGCACTCGTGGTGCCGAGGTTCCCGGCCGGTTTGCGCCGCCGCGTGATGAGCTGGCTGGCGGGCGGCGCCCCGGTCAACGAGACGCTGCCCGAGGCCGAACTGTTGGACGCCGCGTCAACGGGATTCGTCGTACGCCAGCCGGCGCCGCGGATATTCGGCGATGACGAACTGCGCTCGCTGCCGGTGCCGGTGCTGGCGATCATCGCCGGCCGCAGCGTGATTCACCACCCCGCACGGGCGGCCGCCCGTGCCCGCCGGCTGCTGACCACGGGTGAGGTCGAACTCTGGCCGGACGCCTCGCATGCGGTCAGTGGCGAATTCCCGGAACGGATCGCCGAGCGCTCACACCGGTTCTTCGGCGACGTGGACCGCTAACAGGTGCCGCTCTAGGAACGGCCGGATCAGTGCCACCACGTCGTTCAGGCGGCTCTCCAGGAGGAAGTGGCCGCCGTCGAGCAGGTTGATATCGGCCCTGGGCAGGTCACGACCGAACGCGAGCGCGCCGGCGGGACCGAAGATCTGGTCGTTGCGGCCCCAGACGGCCAGCAGCGGCACTCCGCTGGCCCGGAAATACTCGTGCACGGTGGGATACAGCTCGACATTGCTCAGGTAGTCGGCGAACAACTCCAGCTGGGCGGCGATGCGGTCTTCGGATGAGGCCACCGCGGTGTGCGCGTTCACCCAGGCATCGGGATCCACCACGCCCGGGTCCGAAACCCCGTGGGTGTACTGCCATTTGAGTCCGTCGAGGGTGAGTAGTTCACGGAGCACGGCCGCGTTGGCCTCCGAACGGTCCCGGCCGTAGGCGAACAGCGGTTCCATCGCGTCGCCCACGAAACCCTCGACGTAGGCGTTGCCGTTCTGGGTGATGACCGCAGCGACCCGCTCCGGATGGCGTAAGGCGAGCCGCCAGCCCACCGGGGCGCCGTAGTCCTGGACGTAGATGGCGTAGCGGTCCACGCCGAGATGGTCGAGCAGGGCGTCGACGTGGTCGGCGAGCGTGTCGAAGGTGTAATCGAACGCGCTGACCGCGGGCACCTCGGAGTGGCCGAAGCCGGGATAGTCGGGGGCGATGACGCGGTAGCGGTCGGCGAGCGCCGGGATGAGATTGCGGTACATGTGCGAACTGGCCGGGGTGCCGTGCAACAGCACCACGGCGGGAGCGCCGGATTGTCCGGCTTCGCGGTAGAACAGCTGTCGTCCGGCGATCTCGGCGTAGCGGTGGTGCGTGACCATGTCTAAACTCTCTTGACCTGTTCGGCAGTTAGGGAAAGTCAACTCCGGAAAGGCTAACCTGTCAAGCCGTGCAAGACGGTTAGTCCGATACTGTCACCAGCGATCGACCCCATGGATCTGCGGGAACGCGTAACCTGTTGGCGCGCGCGCACATCGAATCGGAACGGGAGCTCATGCGGCACTACCACACCGCCGACGCGATCCGTGCCGCCGAAGCCCCCCTGCTGGCGTCACAACCAGAAGGTGCGCTGATGCGCCGGGCCGCCTACGGTCTCGCCACCGTCATCGCCCGCGAACTCGGCGCCGTCGCCGGACGGCGTATCTGCGCGGTGGTCGGCTCCGGAGACAACGGCGGTGACGCCCTGTGGGCGGCGACCTTTCTGCGCCGGCGCGGCGTGCACGCCACCGCGGTGCTGCTCGCACCGGAGCGCACCCATGCCGCGGCGCTGGCCGCGTTCGGAAAAGCCGGTGGCCGGGTCGTGCAGAACGTCCCGGCGGCAACGGATCTGGTCATCGACGGTGTCGTCGGCATCTCTGGCCGTGGCGGGCTGCGTCCCGATGCCGCGGCGGTCTTCGAAGGAAACACCGCACCCGTCGTCGCCGTCGACATTCCCAGCGGCATCGACGTCCACACCGGCGCCGAGAACGGCCCGCATGTGCGGGCGGCCGTCACCGTCACCTTCGGCGGGCTGAAACCCGTACACGCACTGGCCGATTGCGGGCGGGTCGAACTCATCGACATCGGGCTGGACCTGCCGCCGGCCGGCCTCCTGGGGCTCGAGGCCGCCGATGTCGCGGCCCACTGGCCCATCCCCGGACCGCACGACGACAAGTACACCCAGGGGGTCACCGGGGTGCTGGCCGGATCGGCGACCTATCCCGGGGCCGCCATCCTCAGCACCGGAGCGGCGGTGGCCGCCACCTCGGGCATGGTCCGCTACGCCGGCAGCGCCGCACATGACGTGGTGAACCACTGGCCCGAAGTCATCGCCACCCCGGACACCGAATCGGTGGGCCGGGTGCAGGCCTGGGTGGTCGGACCAGGCCTCGGGACCGACGAGAATGCCGCTGCCACACTGCGGTTCGCGCTGTCCTCGGACCTCCCGGTGATCGTCGACGCCGACGCCCTGACACTGCTGGCCGCCGCGCCCGACCTGGTCGCCGGCCGGTCCGCGCCGACGGTGCTGACCCCGCACGCGGGGGAGTACAAACGGCTGGCCGGCGCCGACGTGGGCCCCGACCGGGTCGGTGCCGCCCGCACCCTGGCCCAAACCCTCGGTGCCACCGTGCTGCTCAAGGGCAACGTCACCGTCGTTGCCGGACCCGAAGCCACCTATCTCAACCCCGCCGGGCAATCCTGGGCCGCCACCGCCGGATCCGGTGACATCTTGTCCGGTGTCATCGGGTCTCTGCTGGCGGCCGGCGTCCCCGCCGCCGAGGCCGCCGCGATGGCTGCCTTCGTGCATGCCCGGGCGGCCGCACTGGCCGCCGCCGACCCCGGTCCGCATGCCGCCCCGACTTCAGCAGGAGGCATCCTCGCCCACCTGCGCTCCGCCATCGCATCGATGAACGAAAAGGGATAACCACATGAGCCGCAGGCACCATCCCCGTCCGCCGCACATCGCCCCCGCCTACACCGGACGCCTGTCGACGGACCCGGTGCCGGCGCTGCGGTTGCCGGGCGAATCGATGGACCCGCAGGCGGCCTACCGCTACATCCACGACGAGCTGATGCTCGACGGCAGCTCACGGCTGAACCTCGCCACCTTCGTCACGACGTGGATGGACCCCGAGGCCGAGAAGCTGATGGCCGAGACCTTCGACAAGAACATGATCGACAAGGACGAATACCCGGCGACCGCGGCCATCGAGGCGCGCTGCGTGGCCATGGTGGCCGACCTGTTCCACGCCGAGACCCTGCTCGATGATGACGCCGCCACCGCCATCGGGGTGTCCACCATCGGATCCAGCGAGGCGGTCATGCTGGCCGGGCTGGCGCTGAAATGGCGGTGGCGTGCCAAGGTAGGCAAAGACTGGCGCCAGCGCACCCCCAACCTGGTGATGGGTTCCAACGTCCAGGTGGTGTGGGAGAAGTTCTGCCGCTACTTCGACGTCGAACCGAAGTACCTGCCGATGGCCGAGGGCCGCTACGTCATCACCCCCGATCAGGTGCTCGACGCCGTCGACGAGGACACCATCGGCGTCGTCGGCATCCTGGGCACCACCTTCACCGGGGAACTGGAACCGATCGCGGAGATCTGTGCCGCCCTGGACAAGCTCGCGGCCGACGGCGGCGTGGATGTCCCGGTGCATGTGGACGCGGCCAGCGGCGGATTCGTCGTCCCGTTCCTGCATCCGGATCTGCAGTGGGATTTCCGGCTGCCGCGGGTGGTGTCGATCAATGTCAGCGGCCACAAATACGGGTTGACCTACCCGGGCATCGGGTTCGTGGTGTGGCGCAGCGCCGAGCACCTGCCCGAGGACCTGGTGTTCCGGGTCAACTACCTCGGCGGCGACATGCCGACCTTCACGCTCAACTTCTCCCGGCCGGGCAACCAGGTCATCGGGCAGTACTACAACTTCCTGCGACTGGGCCGGGCCGGGTACTCCCAGGTCATGCACTGTCTGTCCGATACCGCGCGGTGGTTCGGCGACCAGCTGCGCGACAGCGAACACTTCGAGCTGATCTCCGATGGCTCGGCCATCCCGGTGGTCAGCTTCCGGCTCAAGGGTGATCCCGGCTACACCGAATTCGACGTTTCCCAGGCCCTGCGCGCCTCCGGCTGGCAGGTACCCGCCTACACGATGCCCGAGGGCGCCGAGGACGTGACGGTGCTGCGGGTGGTGGTCCGGGAAGGATTCTCGGCCGATCTGGCCCGGGCCTTACGGGATGACACCGTCACCGCGCTCGAGCATCTCGACCAGCTCAAACCGGGCGGCCACTTCGACTCGGTGCAGCCCTTCGCGCACTGATCGACGACTCGTCGGGGACGGGTCCGTGGCACCGGCATGACAAAATCGAGTCAATGCACCCCACCGACCTGACCGCGCCGCCCGGCCCCACGGCCGAGGTGGATCTCGGCGCCATCGCGCACAACGTGCGCGTCCTGCGCGAACACGCGGGCTCCGCGGCGGTCATGGTGGTGGTCAAGGCCGACGGGTACGGCCACGGCGCCACCCCGGTCGCGCGCACCGCGTTGGCCGCCGGCGCCGCCGAACTGGGTGTGGCCACCCTGGATGAGGCACTGGCCCTGCGCAGGGACGGCATCACCGCCCCGGTACTGGCGTGGCTGCACACGCCGGGCACGGACTTCGGGCCGGCGCTGACCGCCGATGTGCAGATCGCGGTGTCCTCGCTGGCGCAGCTCAACGACCTGATCGATGCGGCCCGGCGCACCGGGACCACGGCCGTCACGACCCTGAAGGTCGACACCGGGATGAGCCGCAACGGGGTGGCCGCCGCCGATCTGGCCGAGGTGCTCACCGCCCTGGCGCACGCGGTCACCGAGGGCACGGTCCGCACCCGCGGGATCATGAGCCACCTCGCCAACAGCGATGACCCGGCCAACCCGGCCGCCACGGATCTGCAGGCGCAGCGCTTCGATGCCATGCGCGCCCAGGCCGACGCCGCCGGCGTGCAGTTCGAGATCGCGCACCTGTGCAGCTCACCCGGCGCCATGACCCGGCCCGACCTCGTCTACGACCTGATCCGTCCCGGTATCGCGATCTACGGCCAGACCCCGATTCCCGCGCTCGGGAACATGGGTCTGCGCCCGGCGATGACGCTCACGGCACCGGTGGCGATGGTGCGGCCGATCAAGGCCGGCGACGGAGTGTCCTACGGGCACACCTGGATCGCCGATCGCGACACCACGCTGGCGCTCATCCCACTCGGCTACGCGGACGGGATCTTCCGCACGCTGAGCAACCGCCTCGAGGTGTCCATCAACGGCCGCCGCCGTCCCGGGGTCGGCCGCGTCTGTATGGACCAGTTCCTGGTCGACCTCGGACCCGGGCCGGTCGACGTCAGCGTCGGCGACCAGGCGATCCTGTTCGGCCCCGGCGATTCCGGCGAACCGACCACCCAGGACTGGGCCGACCTGATCGGCACGATCAACTACGAGGTGGTCACCGCCCCGCGGGGCCGGATCACCCGCGTCTACCGCGGCGAGACGGGCTGAGAACGTGGCAATAGACGATTGGGCCGTGGCCCGCTGGCTGGCCGGGGTGGCCGGCCTGACCGCCGTCGGGTCGGTGGCCGGGGTCTCGGTGGCGCGTTCACTCGCCCGCCGGGTCAGCACGGACGATCCGTACGCGGGTGAGGATTTCGAGCTCCTGCACGATGACCGCAGCGTGGTCGTCACCGCCAACGACGGGGTGCCCCTGGCGGTCCGCGAATGCGGGCCGGAGAACGCCCCGCTGACGGTGGTCTTCGCGCACGGGTTCTGTCTGCGGATGGGTGCCTTCTACTTTCAGCGTGACCGGCTGGCCCAGCAATGGGGCGATCAGGTCCGGATGGTGTTCTACGACCAGCGCGGGCACGGCCTGTCCGGGGACGCGTCACCGGACACCTTCACCGTGCCCCAACTCGGCCAGGATCTGGAGTCGGTGCTCGCGGTGATGGCGCCGCGCGGCCCGGTGGTGCTCGTCGGGCACTCCATGGGCGGGATGACGGTGTTGTCGCACGCCCGGCAGTACCCGCAGCGCTATCCCACCCGGATCGTCGGTGCGGCGCTGATCTCCTCTGCCGCTGAGGGTATTTCACGCTCCCCGCTGGGCGAGATCCTGCGCAACCCGGCGCTGGAGGCGGCCCGGTTCGTGGTCCGGTATGCACCCGGGCTGGTGCACCGCGGCCGGGGGGTGGCCCGCTCGATCATCGGGCCGGTGCTGCGCGCGGCCTCCTACGGCGACGAGAGCATCAGCCCCAGCGTGGTCGCCTTCAGCGAGAGCATGATGCACGACACCAAGGTGCACACCCTGGTCGGTTTCCTGCACGCGTTGGAGGTGCACGACGAAACCGAGGGGCTCACTGCCCTTTCCAAGGTGCCGACCCTGATCGCCTGCGGTGACCGTGACCTGCTCACGCCGCTGGAGTACTCGCAGGACATGGCGGTGGCGTTACCGAAGTCCGAGTTGGTGATCGCCCAGGGGGCAGGCCATCTCGTCCAGTTGGAGCAGCCGGACCTGATCGACGACGCGCTGGTGCGACTGGTGGAGCGGGCCACTCCGTCCAAGCTGGTCGCGCTCACCCGCAGGCTCAAGGAACGTGCCCGCATCCATGGCTGAGCGCACCGGCGGCTCCGCGGAGCTGCCCACCCCACAGGACACCGTCGCGCTCGGTGCCCGCCTCGGTGGCGAGCTGCGCGCCGGTGACGTGGTGGTGCTGTCCGGCCCGCTCGGTGCCGGTAAGACCATGTTCACCAAGGGGATCGCGGTGGCCATGGACGTCGAAGGGCCGGTCACCTCGCCCACCTACGTGCTGGCGCGGGTGCATCCCGCCCGCCGTGCCGGAGCGCCGGCCCTGGTGCACGTGGACATCTACCGGTTGCTCGATCACGGCGGCGACCTGCTCGGCGAACTCGACTCGCTGGACCTCGACACCGACCTCGACGACGCCGTCGTTGTGGTGGAGTGGGGCGAGGGCCTGGCCGAGCGGCTCTCGGAGCACCATCTGGACATTCACCTCGACCGCGCCGCCGACTCCGAGATGCGCACCGCGACATGGCAATGGAGCAGTTCATGATTGTGTTGGCCCTCGACACCGCCACCCCGGCGGTCACCGCGGGGATCGTCGAGGTCGATGATGCGATCTCCACCCTCGCCGAGCGGACCATCGTCGACGCCCGCGCCCACGCCGAGCGCCTGACACCGAATGTGGTTGCCGCACTTGCTGACTGTGGGAAGACGATGGCAGACCTGAATGCCGTCGTGGTGGGCTGCGGGCCCGGCCCGTTCACCGGGCTGCGGGTCGGGATGGCGACCGCCGCCGCCTACGGGCAGGCGCTGGGCATCCCGGTGCACGGGGTGTGCACGCTCGACGCGATCGGCGGCGCCACTCGTGGTGAGGTCCTCGTGGTCACGGATGCGCGCCGTCGCGAGGTGTACTGGGCGCGCTACCGCGACGGGGTGCGGGTCTCCGGCCCGGAGGTCAACGCCCCGGCAGAGGTGAACTCAGAGGGCGTGCAATGGGTGGCCGGATCTCCCGCGCTTGCCGCAACGTTCGGTCTTCCCGTGATCGGACCGGAGTATCCGACGGCGGCAGAACTCGTTGCTGCCGTCCCGGATTGGACTGCAGAGCCGGATCCTCTGGTGCCGCTGTATCTGCGCCGCCCGGATGCCAAGACACTGGCCGAACGAGGTCTGGCGTGACCGGTCCTGACCAAACGCCCATCGACGCGCTGACCCGGGCTGACGCGGCCCGTTGCGCCGAGTTGGAATCCCAGTTGTTCGCCGGCGACGACCCCTGGCCGCCGGCGGCGTTTTTGCACGCCCTGGACGGCAAGCACAACCACTATGTGGCGGCCCGCGATGAGGGCCGGCTGATCGGCTACGCCGGCATCTCGCGGCTGGGCCGGATCCCACCGTACGAGTACGAGGTGCACACCATCGGCGTCGACCCGGCGTATCAGGGCCGCGGTATCGGGCGCCGGCTACTCGATGACCTGCTGAATTTCGCCGCCCGCGGTGAGGTTTTCCTGGAGGTCCGCACCGACAACGAGGCGGCCATCAACCTGTACAAGAGCGTCGGTTTCGCCACGGTGGGCGTGCGCAAGCGGTACTACAAGGTCAGCGGCGCCGACGCCTACACCATGAAGCGAGACCCGGCATGATCATCCTGGCCATCGAAAGTTCCTGTGACGAAACCGGAGTCGGTATCGCACGGCTCGACGACGACGGGACCGTCACCCTGCTGGCCGACGAGGTGGCCTCCAGCGTCGATGAGCATGCGCGCTTCGGTGGTGTGGTGCCCGAGATCGCGTCCCGCGCCCACCTGGAGGCACTCGGTCCGACCATGCGCCGCGCCCTGGACATCGCCGGCATCGCGCGGCCCGATGTCGTCGCCGCCACCATCGGCCCGGGGCTGGCCGGTGCCCTGCTGGTGGGAGTCGCTGCCGCCAAGGCGTATTCGGCCGCCTGGGAGGTGCCGTTCTACGCGGTCAACCATCTCGGCGGGCACCTGGCCGCCGATGTGTACGACCACGGCCCGCTGCCCGAATGTGTCGGGCTGCTCGTCTCGGGCGGGCACACCAACCTGCTGCACGTGCGCTCACTCGGTGAGCCGATCATCGAACTGGGCAGCACCGTCGATGACGCGGCGGGGGAGGCCTATGACAAGGTCGCCCGGCTGCTCGGTCTCGGTTACCCCGGCGGTAAGCCGCTGGACGACCTGGCCCGCACCGGGGACCGCGACGCGATCGTGTTCCCGCGCGGGATGACCGGGCCCCGCGATGCGCCGTATGTCTTCAGCTTCTCCGGCCTCAAGACCGCCGTCGCCCGTCATCTGGAGAAACACCCGGACGCACCGCGCGCCGATGTGGCCGCCGGGTTCCAGGAGGCCGTCGCCGACGTGCTGACCGCCAAGGCGGTGCGCGCCGCGACCGATCTCGGGGTGTCGACCCTGCTGATCGCCGGCGGGGTGGCCGCCAACTCGCGGGTGCGGGAACTCGCCGAGCAGCGTTGCGCGGCGGCCGGGTTGACGCTGCGGGTGCCTCGGCCCCGGCTGTGTACTGACAACGGCGCGATGATCGCGTCGTTCGCGGCGCACCTCATCGCCGCGGGGGCGCCGGCATCGGGGCTGGATGCGGCCAGTGATCCGGGGCTGCCGGTGGTCAAGGGACAGGTGGCGTGACGTACGACGTTCTCGGATTGCTTTGCCGGGACGCCGAACTCATCGACGCCGGTGACCTCGACGGTGTCGGCGCCGTGCTGGGTCGCCAGGCCGACACGTTCGCTCGCGAGGAGCAGGGCTCACTGCGGTAGCGCGCAGTCGTTGCGCGCCTCGTTGATCTGGTGCACGCGCACACTGACCTCCAGCTGGAAGCGGTCGGCGGGGTTCTTCAGCGACAGCCCGGTGAACTCCTCGATCAGCTTGATCCGGTACAGCAACGAATGCCGATTGAGGTACAGCGCTCGCGCGGCCGCGCTGGTGTTGGTGGCCTCGTTGAGCAGGATCTCCAGGGTGTGCACCAGCTGACCGCGGCGAGTCTTGTCGTAATCCACCAGTGGCTGCAGCGTTTTCAGGATGGTCGCCATGCTCCGGGGGTGCTGGCGCAGCACCTCGGCGAACTGCCGGGGACCGACGGGGCCGTCGGGTACCGCGGCTGCGGCCACGGTGACGGAGTGGCCGTGCCCCGGCGGCAGCAGCACCCAGCTGATGAGGCTTTCCGGGAGACCGCTGGACTGCCAGGCCGATTCGACCAGTTCGGAGCCGGCCGACGCGGACAGCGGCGCCGAGAAGTGACTCATCACCAGGTCTTCGGTGATCGATATCTTCGGGGTGATACCAGCGCCGAGTGCCAACCGTGCCAGCGTTGCGGCAAACGCGTGCGCGTGCTCGGCCCAGTGCGGGTCGTCGTCCTCTCGCCGGCCGATGACCATCTGGATCGGCGGGTCGTCGGGGGCGGCGCTGACCAGTGGGAGCAGCTGGCGCTGGATATCGGCGAAGGGCACCTCCCACGGCAGCATCACCAGCGGAAATTCATGCCGATCGGCCAGCGGGACCAGCGTCGACAGCAGTTCGCGGGTGTCGATATCGGGTGGCCCACCCAGCGCCACCCCGGCCGCGGGCGACGACATCAGGAAGGTGAGGAACTCGCGGACGCCGGGCTGGCGGATGTCGGTACCGGTGGTCAGGACGAAGTCACCGGGCCGGACGAAGTCTTCGGCGGGCGCGTGCATGATGTCCACCCACAGCACCTCGCGGTTCAGCCCGCGGTGCCCGCCGAGCACCGACCCCTGATCCAGCGGCGGGACCGTCAGGGCCGTCGCCACCGTCAGTGGCGCGCGCTGAGACATGTCGCCCGTTTCCTCTCGAACCCGGCGGGTCGCCGACACCGCCGCAATGCGACGGTATCAGCGACCCGCGAGGTGCCGAGGGCGCTCTTCGCGATCAGGGTGCGGGGGCCGACAGGTCGTCCGGTGCCCGGCCGCTCAAGGCGGCGCCGATCGCCAGGAACACCACCGGCGCGATGCCGAAGATGATGGCCAGCGTGGTGGAGCCGCCGACGACCAGCGTCAGGTTCGCGATGATCAACGCCACCGCCAGCGCCAGGACGATCGTCGCCACGACGGCCAGCACGATGATGTTGGCCGGCCCGCCGCGCCGCTTGAAGAAGAGCCCGACCGAGATCGTGGTCAGCAGCCACAGGATCGACAGCCCCCAGATGCCCAGCCCGCCCAGCGGACCGAAGATCTGCAGCACCGGGTCGAGGCCGATCGCGGCGAACGTCCCCATGAGCACGATCGACAGCACGGTGATCAGGACCGAGGCGTTGGCCGGCGAACCCAGTTTGGGGTGCACCTCGCCCAACTTCTTCGGCAGCACGTTGTCCCGGCCCAGCACGAAGGTGTACCGCGCGCAGATGTTGTGGAAGGCGAGCGCGCACGCGAACACGCTGACGAACCAGAACAGGGTGGTGAGGTCCTTGCCGAGGATGCCGAGGTACTTCTCGGCGGTGTTGACCATGAAGTTGTCCGGGTCGTCCTTGGCGACCTGGATGGCGTCGTTGCCGCCGTTGCCCTCGACGAGAGCCCAGCTGGAGAAGGCGTAGAAGCTGGCCACGATGCCCACGGCCCAGTACGTGGCGCGCGGGACGGTCCGGTCGGGATCCCTTGCCTCGTCCCGGAACACGGCCGTGGCCTCCACGCCGACGAAACCCCACAGGGCGTAGAGCAGCGCGATGCCGAAGGCGCCCGAGATGCCGGACGGGGTGAATGAGTCGCCGGTGATGCCCTTGTCGCCGCCCTGCACCACGATGACGAAGTCGAGCACCACGAGGATGGCGACCTCCGAAACCAGGAAGACGCCCAGCACCTTCGCGCTGAGATCGATGTCGCGGTAGCCGAGGAACGCGATGATCAGCAGCACCAGACCGGTCAGCACCCACCACGGCACGGCCGGACCGCCGACGATCTCCAGCAGACTGGACAGGATGACGCCGTCGTAGGCGGCGACCGCCAGCAGCGTCGCCATGTAGGCGGGCAGCGCCAGCACCGCCGCACCGGTACCGACGGCTTTGCCGAGGCCCTTCTGGATGTAGGCGTAGAAGGCGCCGGTGTCGCTGACGTACTTCGACATGGCCACGAAGCTCGCGGCGAACAGCAGGAAGATCACGCCGGCCACCAGGAACGCCACCGGGATGCCGGTGGAGTCGCCGAGCGCCATGGCGATCGGGACGTTGCCGCCGACGGTCGACAGCGGTGCCGCCGCGGCCACCACCATCAGCACGATCGCCGGCACGCCCAGGTTGCCGCGCAGGTGGCCGCGGGTATCCGGTGGCTTTGCGCCGCTGCGCGTGTCGCCCGTGTTGACAGTTTCGGACATGGTGAACCTCCTCTGGGCGCGGAGCCATGGTTCGTCGGCTCCGAGTTCGGGGAAAGTCTGCGAGACGGTCGGGACGTCTGCCAGAGGTCTGCGTCACTTTCCAACATCTTGTTGTAATCGGCTCACACCATCGGCGGGCGAAGATGTGTCGTTCTCACACATGTTGTTGGAAGGTCGCGGCATACCGTTGTCCGTTGCACCGCCCGGGCTGATGCTGTGTCCACGCGACGAGATGTCCACCCGCGATGTAGAGAGGCCACCCGTGAACAGCCCCGAACCCGAACCGGATCGCCGGCTCGGCCGCATTCGTCTGCTCGACGAGCAACGCGTCAACCTCGACGGCTTCGCCGAACCGAACCCCGCGCTGGGCATGATCTCCCATCTCTCCCCGCACGACCCGGAACCGTCCTGGGTGGTGGACGACGACGGCACGGTGCTGGAGATGGACTCCACCCCGGCCGCGGATTTTGACACCATCGACGAGTTCGTGGTGCGTTACGCCGTCGATCACACCCAGGCGCATGAGTCGATGGCGATGTCGGAGGTCGACGTGGCTCGGCTCATCGTCGACTCGAACGTGCCGCGCGCGGACGTGCTGAAGGTGTGCTCGGGGCTGACCCCGGCCAAGATGGCCCGGGTGGTGGCGAGCCTGCACCCCGTCGAGATCCAGATGGCGATGATGAAGATGCGGGCGCGGCGCACCCCGGCCAACCAGGCGCACGTCACCAACCGCCTCGACGACCCGCTGCTCATCGCGGCCGACGCCGCCACCGCCGTCGTGTACGGCTTCCGGGAGCTCGAGGCGACCGTGCCGGTGCTCGACGACGCGCCCGCGGTGGCGATCGGGTTGCTGATCGGTTCGCAGGTGCCGGCACCGGGGGCGTTGACGCAGTGCTCGGTCGAGGAGGCGCGCGAGCTGGAACTCGGTGTGCGCGGGCTGGTCTCGTACGCCGAGACGGTATCGGTCTACGGCACCGAGCAGGTCTTCACCGACGGCGACGACACCCCGTGGTCCAAGGCGTTCCTGACATCGTCCTATGCGTCGCGCGGCATCAAGATGCGGCTGTCCAGCGGCGCCGGGTCGGAGGTGCTGATGGGCGCCGCCGAGGGCAAGTCGATGAACTACCTGGAGGCCCGCTGTGTCGCGCTGGCCAAGGGCATCGGCGCCCAGGGGGTGCAGAATGGCGGGGTCGACGGGGCGGCGATCACCGCCTCGGTGCCCGGCGGCGTCAAGGAACTCCATGCCGAGAACCTGATGGTCATGTTGCGTGGGCTCGAATCCTGCAGCGGGAACGACTCGTTGATGAGCGAGTCGACCATGCGCCGCACCAGTCGCACGCTGCCGACGTTGCTGTCGGGATCGGACTTCATCTTCTCCGGCTTCGGTTCGGTGGTCTCCTACGACAACATGTTCGGGCCGTCCAACTTCAATGCCGACGACCTGGACGACTACCTGGTGATGCAGCGGGACTGGGGGGTCGACGGCGGGCTGCGGTCCTGTGATCCGACGACGCTGGAGGCGATGCGCCGACAGGCCGCCGAGGCCACCCGCGCGGTGTTCGAGTACCTGGGGTTGGCCGACTTCGACGACGACCACGTGGAAGCCGTTGTCGGGGCGGCGGGTTCGAAGGATCTGCCCGAGAACGACGGCGTGAAGATCCTCAGCGCCGCCCGGATGATCGACCAGTCGGGGCTGACGGTACTCGACGTCGTCACCGCGCTCGCCGAGACCGGATTCACCGACCTGGCCGACCGGGTGCTGGGCATGTCGCGGGCCCGCGTGATCGGCGACTACCTGCAGACGGCCGCCATCTTCGACGAGGAGATGAACGTGCTGTCCGCGCTGGAGGATCCGAATGACTATCGCGGTCCCGGAACCGGGTACCGGCCCACCCCCGAGCGGCAGGCCCAGATCGACGCGGTGCGCCAGGCCCGTTCGGTGACGGACCTCGTCCGCGAGCAGGCGAGGTTCGCCGAGCCGGAACGGCTGAGGGTACTCGGTCCGTCCCACGTGGGCACGGACCCGCGCGAGGTCGTCGTCGGGCTGTCACCCGCGTTCGGCGCCAAGCTGTTTCGCACGCTGTCGGGGATGACGGTCTATGACGCCCTCGAGCAGATCCTGGCCGGCCTGGAGGAGGAGAAGTGTGTGCCACGGCTGGTCCGGATCGCCGACAGCATCGATCTCGGCGCGATCGGCAAATCGGCCGCCGGGCTGTCCGGGTCCGGCATCGGGGTGGGCCTACAGGCCAAGGGCACCACGTTGATCCACCGACGTGACCTGCCGCCGTTGGCCAACCTGGAACTGCTCAGTGTGGCACCGCTCATCACCCCGGAGATGTACCGCATCATCGGGATCAACGCCGGCCGGCACGCCAAGGGCACCACACCATCGCCCATGCGCAACGCCTACAGCGACGAGGCGATCACGGCGCGCTATCACACACGGGTCGTGTCGATGGTTGCCATCGAGCGGGCCGAATGCCAGTCCCTGCATGGCAACGAACGCCCCCAGCACATGGACATGGAGTTCACGCGATGAGCACGCTTTCGCACTCGGGACGTAGCGTCACCGAGGTCACCGTCGAGGCCGCCTGTAACGGCGACCTCGTCCTGGACGACATCCGCATCAGTCGCGAGACCCTGCTGAAGCAGGCGGAGAACGCCGAGCGCAGCGGGTCGCTCCAGCTGGGCCTGAACCTGCGTCGCGCCGCCGAGATGACGGCGCTGAGCGCCGAGGACATGCTGGCGGCCTACGAAGCGCTGCGTCCCGGTCGTTCGACGTTCGACGACCTGGAGGAGTTGGCCGGGCGTCTCGACGCGCACGAGGCCCCCACCTGCGCCGCGCTGGTACGCGAGGCTGCGGTCGTGTATCGGCGGCGCGGCCTGCTGCGATGACCGTGTGGGCCGGTGTGGACATCGGCAATGCGACCACCGAGGTGGTGTTGTGCCGTGATCTGGAAGTCCTGGCGAATGCGCGCACCCCGACGCGGGGCGGCAAGGGCTCCGTGCGGGCGGTCCATGGGGCCGCGCAACTGGTCCGGCGGCTGGCGGACAAGCACGGACTGACCATCGAGCGGGCGGCCTTCGCGCCGACCCGTCCCGTGCACTCCAGCGTCGAGCGTGTCCTGGTGCAGGCGCAGCGCACCGGCCGACTCGCCATCGTCACCCGGTCGGCGGCGACCACGGCCGGTGACGCCGCGGGATTCGGGGTTCCGGTGCCGGTCGAACGTCTCGGCGGAGCTGACCCGGACCGCCCCGTCATCGCCTGCGCGGGAACCGAACACGGCTACGCCGCGGTGGCCGAGATGGTGAACGCCGCTGTCGCGGCAGGCCGCACCGTCGCTGCTGTCCTCACCGCCAATGACGAGGCCGTGCTGGTGTCCAACCGGCTGGCGACCGCCGTGCCGGTCGTCGATGACGTCGATGTGGAGGTGGTGCTGTCGGCCGAGCTGGTGGCCGTCGAAGTGCGGGAGGGTGTGTCGCCGCTGCATCAGCTCACCGATGCGTTCTGGCTGGCCGATGTGTTCGGTCTGGGCGACGACGAGCGCACCGACGCCCGTGTCGTCGCCGATCAGTTGTTCGACAGTGTGTGTGCCGTGGTGATACTGCGCAGCTCGCCCACCGCGGCCGAGCCGGCGCCGGCACCCGAACTGCCTTCCGGGACAGCACATGTAGTCAACTTGGCTGAAATTGCCGCACAAGCGAATTCGCGCCGCGGAGCGGTTTCCGTCGACAGTCTGGTGATGGCGGTGATGGGCGGCGACGGCGGACCGCCCGCGGATGCCGACGTGCTCGCCGAGGCACTGGGCGTGCCCGTCACGCGCATCGACTCCGAGGCCGAGGCGGCGCGGGCAGGTGCACTCACCACCCCGGGTCTGCCGGCGGATGTCGTGGTGGTGGACGTCGGAGGCGGCACCGTCGACGTCGTGGTCGACCGTGACCGGGTGGTGCTGCCGGGCGCCGGGCAACTTCTCACGACGGCGACGGCGGCGGCGCTGGACATCTCGACGAGCGCCGCTGAGTACGCCAAACGCACGGAAGCGGTCACCGCGGTCACGGTGCAACTGGTCGAGGACGAACACGGCCGGCGCCGGTTCCTGGACACCCCGATCGACGGCCGCTGCACGGGCTGGCTTCTGACGACCGCGCCCAGCGGGCTGCTGCCGTTCACGTCCGCGCTCACCGGTGCGGAGTGGCGTAGCTGGCGGCTGGCGGCCAAGCGCCTGGTGATCGGCGGCAATGTGACCCGCGGTGTGCAGCAGGTGGCCCCCGGTGCGACCGCGGTGCTGCTCGTCGGCGGGGGAGCGGGCGATGACGAACTCGTCCGGGCACTGGCCGAGCGGTTCGGTCGCGACGTCACGGTGGGACGCGGGAACGTCAGCGGTGGGTTGGGTCACCGCTTCGCCGTCGCATACGGGCTCGTCGTGCTGGCAGCCGCGGACGATCCTCCTGCACAACCCAACCTTGAGTGCTAGCACTCTCATGTATAGAGTGCTAGGTGGCAAGCGACCCACCGCAGCACCGGCACCCGCGACGACGGAGCGTAGGTACGGACGCATGCCGAACACCTGAAAACCATTGAGGACCCGGATCCGATCCGGACTCCTATACCCAACAAAGTGGAGGGCTCCCATCGTGGCAGTCAACATCAAGCCACTCGAGGACAAGATCCTCGTACAGGCCAACGAGGCCGAGACCACGACCGCATCCGGTCTGGTCATCCCCGACACCGCCAAGGAAAAGCCGCAGGAAGGCACCGTCGTCGCAGTTGGCCCCGGCCGCTGGGACGAGGATGGCGAGAAGCGGATCCCCCTGGACGTTGCCGAAGGTGACACCGTCATCTACAGCAAGTACGGCGGCACCGAGATCAAGTACGGCGGCGAGGAGTACCTGATCCTCTCCGCGCGTGACGTGCTGGCTGTCGTCAACAAGTAAGCACCCGTGTACCGCCCCGGATGTCCCCGCGTTTGAGCGGGTGACGTCCGGGGCGGTATGCATTGCCCCCGGTGCACCGGGGGTTCGGCACATCAAAGGACATTTATGAGCAAGCAGATCGAATTCAATGAAACTGCGCGTCGCGCCCTGGAGGCCGGCGTCGACAAGCTCGCCGATGCCGTCCGCGTCACGCTCGGCCCGCGTGGCCGCCACGTGGTGCTGGCCAAGGCCTTCGGCGGACCCGTGGTGACCAATGACGGTGTCACCATCGCCCGCGAGATCGACCTGGAAGACCCGTTCGAGAACCTGGGTGCCCAGCTGGTCAAGTCGGTGGCCACCAAGACCAACGACGTTGCCGGTGACGGCACCACCACCGCCACCGTGCTCGCCCAGGCCATCGTGAAGGCCGGCCTGCGCAACGTTGCGGCCGGTGCCAACCCGATCGCCCTGGGCGCGGGCATCAGCAAGGCCGCCGACACCGTGTCGGAGGCGCTGCTGGCCGCCGCCACGCCGGTCAGCGACAAGAAGGCCATCGCTCAGGTCGCCACCGTGTCCTCTCGCGACGAGGTCGTCGGCGATCTGGTCGGCGAGGCCATGACCCAGGTCGGCGCAGACGGCGTCGTCACGGTCGAGGAGTCCTCGACGCTGGAGACCGCGCTCGAGGTCACCGAGGGTGTCGGCTTCGACAAGGGCTTCACCTCGGCGTACTTCATCACCGACTTCGATTCKCAGGAAGCGGTGCTCGAGGACGCCCTGGTGCTGCTGCACCGCGACAAGATCAGCTCCCTGCCGGACCTGCTGCCACTGCTGGAGAAGGTCGCCGAGTCGGGCAAGCCGCTGCTGATCATCGCCGAGGACGTCGAGGGTGAAGCGCTGTCGACGCTGGTCGTCAACGCCATCCGCAAGACGCTCAAGGCCGTCGCCGTGAAGGCGCCGTTCTTCGGTGATCGTCGCAAGGCGTTCCTGGACGACCTGGCGGTTGTCACCGCCGCACAGGTGGTGAACCCGGATGTGGGTCTGGTGCTGCGCGAGGCCGGACTCGATGTGCTGGGCTCGGCGCGACGGGTGGTGGTGTCCAAGGACAGCACCGTCATCGTCGACGGCGCGGGCACCCAGGAGGCCATCGAAGGCCGCAAGTCGCAGCTGCGCTCGGAGATCGAGGCCACCGATTCGGATTGGGACCGCGAGAAGCTCGAAGAGCGCCTCGCCAAGCTGTCCGGCGGCGTCGCGGTCATCAAGGTCGGCGCGGCCACCGAGACCGACCTAAAGAAGCGCAAGGAAGCCGTCGAGGACGCCGTCGCGGCGGCCAAGGCTGCGGTCGAAGAGGGCATCGTCACCGGTGGTGGCGCGGCGCTCGTGCAGGCCCGCAAGGAACTGGACGCGCTGCGCGGATCGCTGACCGGCGACGAGCTGCTCGGCCTCGAGGTGTTCTCCTCGGCGCTGTCGGCACCGCTGTTCTGGATCGCCACCAACGCCGGGCTCGATGGCGCTGTCGTGGTGAACAAGGTCGGCGAGCTGCCCAACGGGCAGGGCTTCAATGCCGCCACCCTGACCTACGGCGATCTGCTCGCCGAGGGCATCGTGGACCCGGTCAAGGTCACCCGTTCGGCGGTTCTGAACGCCGCGTCGGTGGCACGCATGATTCTCACCACCGAGACGGCTGTCGTCGAGAAGCCGGTCGAGGAAGAGGATCACGGCCACGGCCATCACGGCCACGCTCACTAGATATCACCACGAGACACCCCCGGTCCTGTTGGGCCGGGGGTGTTTTCGTTTTTCTCGTCGTTCGGCGGCGACGTGCGCGATTCTGCAGTCGCGAGCATCGGACTGAACGGCCTGACACGCCGTGGTCTGCCGGGTAGGCTCCTCGGCACTCGGCTGGGGAAGCAGGTCGCGATGGACGCTGAATCAGCCGAACCGCACGCTCGTGATGACTGGGGCCAGCCGCGCACACGCACCGTGACGTGGTACGAAGCCGGTCCGGCGACAGACAGAATCCTGTCGATGGCGGGTATCGACGCCATTCGGGCGATCATCGACGGTGACTTGCCGACTCCGCCGATGGAGAGCCAGTGGTCTTTCCGCTTCGTCGCAGTGGAAGTCGGTCGCGTGGTGGTCACCTACACCCCCGACGAGTCGGCGTACAACGGGCTCGGCACAGTCCACGGCGGTTTGCTCTGCACCCTGCTCGACGTTGTGGTGGGCTGCGCCTTTCACAGCACGCTCCCGCGGGGCAGGGGTTACACGTCAGTCGAGATCAAGATCAACTACCTCAGGCCGGTAAGTGCCGACACGAGCATGCTGACTGCCACTGGGACCGTGGTGAAGTCCGGATCGAGAGTTGGCTTCGCCGAGGGGGTCGTGGTCGATGACACTGACAAACCGGTTGCGACCGCCACAAGTACTCTGCTGGTCTTCGACCTCTGACAAGTGACTCCGGTGCGTGCTCGACGAGCAGAATATGGCGAAAGTCCGCTGCAGCCGTGCAACGCGATCGACCAGGCGATGTCAGCTGTCTCAGGAGGCGAGTTCGAGGTGCTGACCCCAGCGCGGATGGTCGCCGGGAGCGGTACGCGAGTGGAGGGAAACCGAAGCGCCCTCACGTACGATCCCGATCGGTCCGGCGCGGACGAATCGTGCCAATGCCGTTGTGCGCAGAGCCATTCGCGCATGTGCCTGGCGGTAGCCGATCCGCATGCCGGTCGCCGCGAATGCCAACAGGCCGCCGAGTCCGGGTATTGCGGCAGCGAGCAGCGCCCACAGCGACATCGCTGCCATGGCGGTGATCACTCCCCGAATCGGGCCGGGCTGCGCGCAGTCGGACCGCGGGTCGGTGAATGCCGCGGTGGCGGGTTGCAGCAGCGTCATCCATGACATCAGCCCGACACCGGCCGCGAGGGCACGGTCCAGAGCCGAGGATGCCATCGTCGGCGACCACGAATGCGACAGGATTTTCTTCAGGAGTGCCGCTATCGAATCGTGCAGCAGGACTGCGCTCGACGGATAGGCGTGGCCCTGCTGCCCTTCGCCCGCCGTTGGGATGCCCAGCGTGGCACGCAGGTCCGCGACCAACTGAAAGATGGCGTTGACGACGTCGAGCGCCGCGGTCGCCAGCGCCTGCACGAGATAGGCCACGGCTTCGCCGATGTTCATGGCCGCGATCGATGGAACCGGGGCCGGCGGCGTCGTGGCCGCGGCTGCCGGCGGGGCGGGGGCGGCCACGGCGTCGGGAGGCGGCGTCGGATCGAGCTGTATCGCGGGGTCCGGCTCGCTGTCGATCGAGACGTGCGACGTCGATTCGATCGCGTTCTGCGCAGTCACTGATGATGCGGGTTCGGCGGACTCCGAGCTGTGGGTCTCGGCCACGGTCGTCTCCTGGCCGCTCCCGACGTCGGTGGCAGCTGGCATATCGACGACCGGATCGGCGCTCGCGTCCTCTGTTGTCTCGGCTGGTTCTGTGTCAGCGGCGGTCGCGCCATCCGATAGATCGGCGAAAGCGGAGATGAGCGAGCGAGTCTGACTGTCCTCGTGATCGTCAGCCGACGGGGTGGAAGCGTCATCGTTCGGGTCGTCGCTGCCGGCAGCTTGCGCCTCGGTGTGTACCTCGGTCGACGAGGTCTGGTCGGCCTCGCCGTCGCGGCCGGCGCTCTGGCCCGCATCCGACGATGACGGGTCGGCGGACTCCGCCAGTGCGACCGCGCCGTTGATGCTGCCCAGCACGAGTCCGGCGGACAGAAGGCAGGCGCCCGCAACCAGGTGGATACGCGTAACCATCCCAGTCTCCTCGCGGTAACGCCGTCTGCCCACAGCCATCGACGAAGATCAACGGCGCCTACCTCACAGCAGGGCTCAATCTTGCGGCCGGTTTACGGATCCGTCAATGGATCTAAGGGACCGATCGTGGGTCCACCCCGTTGGAGCACCGATTCGAGTCTGCGCTGGCGGCGTCGAGGTCACTGACCTGCCCGTTGATGGGGTCTCAGTTCCGGACCGTCGCCGGCGCGGAGGTGCCGAATCACATCAACGCGGCGGCCAGCCGGCAGCCCGCGTGCACATCACGCCAGGCGGCCGTCACCGGGTCTGACGCATCGAGTGCGTGCCGGCTGCTCGCCATCAGGCGGTCCGCCGCGGCACGCGCTCTGGCGATGGCCTGTGCGTACGGCGCCATCCCGGACAAACCCGCGGTCGAAATCTGCAGTCGCGACGCATCGAGGTCTGATGCGGTACGGGCGATCTGGGCGGCGGCCTCATCGGTGATCTCGTCACCGCCGTAGGAAATCGCCAGCCGGGCGCGCACCTGCTCGACGTGCCGGCGCCATCCGCCCAGGGCGGAACCGACCACGACGGAGGCCGCCGTTGCCGCGGTCATCACAGGGTCGGCCACGGCGGTGTCGCGGTCGTCGATCGCAACGTCGGTGACCGTCACGTCGCCGATCCCCGCACCGGAAAGGTCGGCGGGTCGGAGGTGGGCGTCGACGTCGACGTGGGTCCTCGGAACCAACAGCAGCCGGCCGTCGCAGCTGAGGAGAAACCAATCGGCGCGTTCCGCGCCGACGACCGACCCCCAGCGCCCGGTCAGCCGGCCTCTCTTCACCATGGCCGACCCGTGGTGGGCGATGGCCACCAGCGCGTCCGGACGGGTACCCCACACCCTGTCAACCGCCTCGGGCGACAGCGCCACCGCGGCGACGCCGTAGCTGCCTGCCAGCCAGCCGAGCGATCCATCGGTGGCCGCGATGTCACCCACCGCCCCGATGAATTCGTCTCGGGAAAGCCCGAGGCCGTCGTGCGCCGGCGGCTGCATCAAGCGGTATGCGTGCGAACCGTCGACGCCATCGTGGACGGCCGATTGCGGCATATCCACCTCCAGCGCTGTCGGGGACTGATATACACACGATCGTTGCACGCCGAACCCGAGGGCGAGGGAGAGTACGTCGCAGTCTGTCCTTAGCTCGGTCCGTGACCTGCTGCCCGAGGTCGCCGCGGCCGCCGCCGATGTCGACCGCACGGGTGCGGTCGACCGTGTGGTGATCGCCAGGCTGCACGACGCCGGATACTTTGCACTGCTGCAACCCCCGGACTTCGGTGGCCTGGATGCCGACCCCGACATCTACCTGACGGCCACCCGCGAGCTGTCCTCGGCGTGCATGTCGACGGGCTGGCTGGCGGGCTGGTTGGCGGTGAACAACTGGGGATTGTCGGTCCGCGACGCGCGGGTGCTGCAAGAGCTCTGGGATGACGATCCGCGGACCCTGCTGTGCTCGTCCTATGCACCCACCGGACGGCTGGAACGGGTACCCGGCGGCTACCGGCTCAGCGGCCGCTGGGCCCGGTGCACGGGAGCGCCCTACGCGTCCTGGCTGAGTGTGGCCGCGCTGAAGGTGGGCGCCGACGGCGCGGCGCAGGACTTCATGGCGGTACTGATCCCGCGCAGCGACTACACGGTACAACCGACGTGGAATGGATTGGGGCTGCGCGGAATCGGCGCCGACGACGTCATCGTCACCGATGTCTTCGTCCCGGAGTACCGGGCGTTCAGCTGGCTCGACATGGTGGCCGATCCTGCAGTGCCAGCATTACAGCGGCTGCCCCAGCCGACGCTCTATACCCTGGCCGGGACGATGCCGTTGCTCGGTGCGGCCCAACGCATACTCGACAGTGAGGGGACACCCGCCACGCCGGGTCGTGCGGACATCGAACTGTCGATGATGCAGATCCGGCGCAATGTGGCCGAGCAGCTCGATTGCGTTCGCGCCGAACGATATCCGGATGCCGAGTTGATGCTGCGGACCAGGCGCGATCAGGTGATGGCATCCGATCGTGCGCTGCGCGCCGTCGGTGCGGTCATCGACGACCCCGGCCCCGGCGCGGATGAGTCACTGCTGGAGAGGATCTGGCGGGACGTCCAGACCGCGCGCATGCACGTGGCCAGCAATGTCGAGCAGGTCCTGACGGTGGTGGGCCGGCACTCGGTGGGCATCGCCGTCGACGATCTGATGTGGTGAGCGCCGCTCAGACCCACGCGTCGGAGGCCAGCGTGCGCAGCACCCGCGACAACATGTCGTCGGTGACGGCCTCCATATCGCTGTGCTCGGTGGCGGCGCTGCCCAGCCGCTCGGAGATGCCGTTGGCGGAACGGGACAGAAACGGCGCGACCCGGGCCAGATGCTGCGCGGGCACCGCCCCGGTGAGCGACAGTCCGGCGACCTCGGTGCCCGACATGGTGATCGGGGCGGCGACGCTGGACAGGCCGACCGCGAGTTCCTGGTCGTCGTAGGCGATTCCGCGCCTCGACCGGATCCTGGCCAGTTCCTGGTGCAGGGTGGGCAGGTCGGCGATCGTCGACGGGGTGCACTTGCGCAGCTGCTTGTCCAGGGTCTTGTCGACGTCTTCGGCGCGCAGGCGCGCGAGCATCGTCTTGCCCAGTGCGCTGGCGTGCGCGGGGGTCCGGCCACCCACCCGGGTGGGCACCGCGGCACCACCGCCACCGGCCACCTTGTCGAGATAGACCACGTCGGCGGCGGCCAGCACTCCGAGGTGCACGACGAGCGCGGTGTCGGCGTGCAGTCGTTCCAGCACCGGCGAGGCGACGCTGCGGAGCTGCGAATGGTCGATGGCGCCCGCAGCCGGCAGCGCGGATGCGGCCAAGGAGTATCCGTCCGGGGTGTGCTGCAACAGGCCGGCATCGTGCAGCTGGTTGAGGATGCGGTGCGTCGAGGAGCGCGGAAGTCCGGTGCGGTCGACGACCTGGTCCAGACGGAGCACCGTGCCGGCCCGGTCGAACGCGTTCACGATCAGCGCCACCCGCGCCACCATCGATGCCGGAGGGCTGGTCGTACTGTCACCCCGCGGCACGGTCTCACTGTATCGAGGCGTGTCCTTGCCACACAGAGATTCCCTGCCATCGAAGTCGATGACAGGGAATCTCTTCTCGGTGTGCTCAGCCGGCGCTGCTCGCGCCTGCCTTGGCCCGCGGGCTACCCGCGGCAGCCTTCTTGGCGGTGGTCGCACCGCTCAATGCCGACTTGGCCGTCCGCGGGGCCTTGGCCGGCTTGGCCGTCGTGGGCACCTCGACCGCTTCGGCCTCCGAGGCCTCCGGGGTCTCCGAAGCGACGGCCTCGGTGGGGGTCTCCGATTCGACGACGGTCGCGGTCTCCTCGGTCACCGTCTCCGCGATGGCGACCGCTGCCTTGGGGGCGGAACCTTCGGTGACGGAGTTGCTCACCGCAGCAGCCGTTTTCGGTGCCTGACGTGCTGCGGTGGTTGTCTCGTCCTCCACCGTAGGGGCGCTTTCCTCGATGGACGCCGTCGCGACGCTCTGCACCGTGACGCTCGGCTCGGTCTTCTTGGCCCACTCGGTGGCCAGCTTGTTGTTCACCGCGCCGGCGAACTTGGCGATCGAGACCACGGTGTCCGAGAAGCTGTCGGCGATCGCGGCGAGCACCTTTGCCGGGTTCAACGTCGCGAACGACGCCATCACCTGGGTGACGGCACCGGACAGCTGGCGCTGCAGGGTGCGCAGCTGCAGACGCACCTCGGCGGCCAGCGTGGCGTCGGGGGCGAACTTCTGGCCGTTCCAGTCCACCAGCTTCCATCCGTCTACCGGATTACCTTCGATGACAACGTAATTCGTGTTGCTCAGCGGCGCGTAGCGCAGCAGGTCGAGCTTCTGTTCCATCGTGAGGTTGGTCGCGTTCATCATGGTCCAGAACATGATCGCCCCGCCGTGGGAGAACACCACGGCATTGCGGTCGCCGTTGTCGAAGATCTCCTGCAGCGAACCGTCCATGCGTGCGTCGAACTCGTTGCCGTCGATGGAACCGGGGATGCGCAGGTCGCGGTTGCCCTGCAGCGCCCATGCCAGCGGATACCGGCCGTAGCCGTTGGCGGCCTCGCTCTCCGGAGTGCCCTCGAAGATGCCGGCCTCGATCTCGTGGACGCCGGGCAGCACCCGGATCGGCAGGTGCAGGTACTTCGAGAGCGGCGTGGCGGTGAGCTGGGTGCGCTGCATGGTCGAGGCGTAGACGCCGTCGTAGTTGTTCACGCCGAGCTTGCCCACCACGGCCTCGGACTGGGTCTGTCCCGTCGGAGTCAGGACGGGGCCGGGGGTGGAGGTGTCGATCAGCCCGGAGGCGTTACCCGCGGACTGGCCGTGGCGCACGAACGTCACCCGCATCAGCTCGGCCGCCGCGGCCGGGATCGCGGCGCCGATGAGCATGGCCGACGAGACCAGGGCAATGCCGAGCAGCGTGCCCAGGCGTGACCAATACCTGACTGGTCCGGACGCATCCTTCATGGAGTACTTCTTCCTGCCGATGGAGTAGACAGCACACGGTGGCCCTCGGGGTGGACGGCCAACAAGGTGTGATCTCACTCACTGAGACCTGTGGGAAGCGCCGGGGAAGTGCGCTGCGTCAAAAACACCCTCGGCCCGGTCGCCGGGGGTGTTTCGTTGTTCGGCATGGATCGCATCTGGCGATGGACCTGGGACCGGTACGGCGCCAGGTATTCGTGGGCGTGTTGGGTGGTCACGTTGCCGCTCGCGCTGCCGGTCTATCTGGCCTGGTCGTTGTGCATCGTCGCGTTCGAACAGTCGGATCGCTACCTGGCGGCGGCGGCGCTGACCGTGGTCGCGGTACCGGTGTACCTGTTGGCCGTGATCCGTCCCGGCAACGAACCGGCACGCCTCGTCGAGCGGTGGGCCGCGGGCGCCGACGTCGATCGGGTGACCGCACTGCACGCCAGCTACCGGTACGGGCGCGGCCTGATCGCGCGGGCGGTGATCGGCACCGCCGTGTGGGCCGGGGCGCTGTTCGTCGGCGTCGCGGCGATCGCCGGAGCGAGCGAGTCGCGGCTCATCCAGTACGCGGCGCTGGGAGCCATCGCCGGCACCGCAGGCCAGCTGATCACGGTGCACAGCTACGTGGAGGGAGCGTTGCGACCGGCCCGGGTGGCCATCATCGCGGGTACCGATATCGGCGACCGGTTCCCGCGTTCCCGGGTGACCTTCGCGACGTGGACCAACGCGACCATGTTGGCGGTGGGTTTTGCGTTCGCGGTTCTCGGTGCGCTGTTGGGTGACCTCCTCGACGTCGGCACACACGGCCCGGCGCTTGCGGTCTTGCTCGGCGCTGCAATGGTGCTCGTCGTCGGGCCGGCGTTGTGGGCGTCCTATTCGCCACTGCTGGAACCCATCCGCGATCTGGGGAAGGGAACGCAACGCGTCGCGTCCGGAGACTACGGTCAGCGCCTGCCGGTGGTTCAAGACGACGACCTCGGCGCGCTGGCAGCGTCATTCAATCGCATGCAGGCGGGACTGAAAGAGCGGCAACGGCTTCAGGTCGCATTCGGTACCTACGTCGATCCGGTCCTGGCCGCGCGGCTGCTGGCACAGGGCGATGACGTGTTCAGCGGTGAGCGTCGTGAAGTGACCGTGCTGTTCCTCGATATCCGTGACTTCACCCCGTTCGCCGAGGCCAACACCGCCGAAGACACGGTGGCCCGGCTCAATGCCCTGTTCGAGATCGTGGTGCCGACCGTTGTGGGCGCGGGTGGCCATGTCAACAAGTTTCTGGGCGACGGAGCGATGATCGTGTTCGGCGCCCCGAACGACCTCGACGGCCATGCGGATGCCGCGGTGAGTTGCGCGCTGAGGATTCAGGATCTGGTCGCCGCACGGTTCGATGGCGCGCTGCGGATCGGGATCGGTATCAACACCGGTGAGGTGATCGCCGGAACCGTCGGCTGTTCCGGGCATCTGGAATTCGCGTTGATCGGCGACACCGTCAACGTCGCTGCGCGCGTCGAACAGCTGACAAAAGTCACCGGCGATTCGATCCTGCTGACACAAAAGGTAATTCGCGCCATGGATACACCTGTCACCGACCTACTCGACCGGGGATCGCATGGGCTGAAAGGTAAGTCGACCGCTGTCCGTGTCTACGGACTGGGCGGGCCGTCGGGCCCCCAGGGCAGCGTCGGCTGAATGGACACCAGCTGGAACACGCCCGGTTGTGCCTCGTCGGCGGTGAACCGGACGCGCAGGCTGTCCGGCGGGAAATGGGTGGCCAGGTCGTTGAGGGTTCTCGGCAGGAACACCCTGGCCTTGGCGTTGCCGTACCAGTTGGGATCGGCGGGGGAGACGTCCAGGCCGCTCACCTGCTCGATCGTGGTGTCCCAGTTCTGGACGGCCTCGGGCGGGGTATCGCCGAATCCGTCGGACTTCAGGTACGCGTCACCCTGTCCGGCGAGGGTGATCGGCTCGTCACCGCCGACCGGTGTCCCGGTGATCGTCCCGTTGACGACGTCGGTCGTCACCGAGGTCAACCTCGTGCTGCAGACACCGTCGACGACAACATCCGGCCCGCAGAAGCCGGGCAGCGGCGCGGCGTGGGCCGGTGCGGCGCTCAAAAGGGCGCCGGCTGCCAGCGCGGTGGCGCCCACGAGCCTGAAAGAGTTCACAAGAGTTGATCGGCGCCGGGGGTGCCGGAGTTACACGAGCGGTCACGGATGGCCCCTCCGACGGGTGTCTGAGAGGCCATTCGCGACTGCTCGCGCAGAGTTGGAGGTCAGGCGCTGCGGCGCATCCCGCGCTTGAGCAGCAGTTCGCGTTCGGACTCGGACAGACCGCCCCAGATGCCGTAGGGCTCGCCGACCGACAGGGCGTGTGAGCGGCACTGGGTGATCACCGGGCAGGCCCGGCACAGCTCCTTGGCGCGCATCTCGCGCTGGGCCCGAGCGCGGCCGCGTTCGCCATCGGGATGGAAGAACATCGACGAATCGACTCCCCGGCAATGACCCGCCATTTGCCAATCCCAGATGTCGGCGTTGGGTCCGGGCAGTTGCTGCGGCTGTGGCATGTGAAAACCCCTCTCGTCGCACCCATTTCGCGAAACGCGTGAAGTGCGTGAGTCGCGGAACTGAACCGAGCACATGTCGCCGATGACATCTCGTGCACACAACGTAGAAGGGCTACCGAAATACCGTCAATACCCAGGCTCACCGGGAAAAGGCATATCCGCAGGGTGTGAATTTACGTCACGTTCATCGTGTTCATGTGCGGGCAACGCGACAGGTGGTTTATGTCCGGTCGCGGGTGCTCGTAGAAGTGCATTTCCCCTGCTCGCGTCAATTCGGCAACTTTGCCGATCGGCAGCCCGTTGACCTGTTGGTAACGTCCCGACCATCAATTGTTAACCAAGGTCGAATTGGTCACTTTTTTCAGGCCGACACCCCGCGATTGATAGCGTCCGGTGCGATGGCCAGCCCGAAATCCACCGTGACCGCCCTCCTGGCCGAAGCCGCATTCGGCACCCAACCGCAGCTCTGGCCCCTGCCGACCGCCGACACCCCGCGTGAGCGCTGGCTCCGGGCCGTCGCCGCCGGTGGTCAGGGGCACTACGGCAGCGCGCTGCACGAACTCGACCAGATCATCCGCGCATCGCAGCGCGGCCCGACCCTCTCGCTGGCCCACAGCACCCGGGCCTCGTTTCTGCGCCAGCTCGGCGGCCACGATCTGGCGCGCGGCTGGGACGGGCGGGCCTGGGTGCTCGCCGGAGATCCCGAAGCCGGCGTCGACGCGCTCGTGGGTCTCGCCGCCGACGCCCTCGGGGTGGGGCGACTGGCGGCGTCGGGCCGGCTGCTRCAGCGGGCGGGCGAACTGCTCGACTCCGCGGCCCCGCCGCGGCTGCCGGTCCGGCTGGGCTGGGTGGCCGCGGAACTCGCGATGGCCGGCGGTGACGGCGCCGCAGCCGTCGCGCACRCCGAACGTGCCGTCGAATCGGCCGACACGCTCGGCTCGGCACGCCACACCGTCAAATCTCAGGTGGTGCTGTCGGCCGCCCTGTGTTGTGCGGGTCGGCTGGCTGCTGCCCGCGAGGTCGCCGACGCGGCGTTCGCTGAGACGGAACGGTTCGGCCTGATTCCGCTGCGCTGGGCGCTGGGCTGCCTGCTCGCAGATATTGGCAGTACCACGCATTCTGCCCCGCAGGTCGCGGCGATCCGCGACGCCGCCGCCGATACAGTGCGACGCGGAGGCGGCGTGTGGTCGCGTCGCTGAGCCGATTCACCCCATCTCGATCGTTAGTGTTTATCTGACGCAAACGTCCGCGCAAGCCCCATCCGTAACGCTGGAGAGATCAACCACGATGACAATTTCGGGAGAACGTCTCGATGCTGTCGTCGCCGATGCTGTGGCGGGGGATCGCGAAGCTCTCCGGGTGGTCTTGGAGACCATCCGCCCGATCATCGTCCGGTACTGCCGGGCACGGATCGGGTCAGCTGAACGAAGTGGTCTGTCCGCAGACGACATTGCGCAGGAGGTGTGCTTGGCCGCCATCACGGCGTTGCCGCGCTACAAGGATCAGGGACGTCCGTTCCTGGCCTTCGTGTACGGCATTGCTGCGCACAAGCTTGCCGATGCCCACCGGGCGTCGGCGCGCAACCGTGCCGAGCCCACCGACAACGTGCCGGAGCGGTTCTCCGGCGAGGCCGGCCCTGAACAGCTGGCCATCGACGCCGACGCGTCGGCCCGGATGGAACGACTGCTGTCGATCCTTCCGGACAAACAGCGCGAGATTCTCATCCTGCGCGTCGTCGTCGGGATGAGTGCAGAGGAAACCGCGGAAGCGGTCGGAAGTACCCCAGGCGCGGTGCGGGTCGCCCAGCACCGAGCACTGGCTCGACTCAAGTCGGAGATCACAACGGGAGGTGAACATGCCTGATTTCGGTCGCTGGACCGCCAACGGCGGTGACCCCTCCCTCAACGACATCAACCGCGCGGACAAGTTCCTGGACGCGCTGGCCTCCGAACAGCCGGTGTTCTCCACCGACCGCGGCGACGCCGACCTCGCGTTCCTGCTCTCGGGCTGGCGCGACGAGGTCCGCCAGGTTCCGATGGAACATGTCGTCACCCCCGCCGAGGCCACCGCTGCATTGGTCGACRCCACCGCCGGCCCGTCGCGGCGGCCCAACCGGCTGTCGCTGGCGGTCGTCGGATCGGCCGCCGCGGCCGTGCTCTGCCTCGGCGGCTTCGGCACGGCGGTCTTCGCGGCCGCACCCGGTGACGGGCTCTACGGCGTACGCAGCATGCTCTTCGGCGACGAGAAGGCCACCCGCGATGACGCGGTGGTGCTGGCCGCTCAGACCGAACTCGCCCAGGTGCAGCAGCTCGTGGATCAGGGTCAGTGGGGTCAGGCGCAGGACAAACTGGCCGCCCTGTCGGCGACCGTGCAGAGCGTTGATCAGGTCGAGCAGAAGCAGGACCTGATTCAGCAGTGGAATGCGTTGACCTACAAGGTCGTTGAGCAGAATCCCGCCGCGACGCTACCCCCCGCGGGTGAGCCGCTGCCGGAGCTGCCTGCCTCGCCGCTGACGCTGCTGCCGGTGCCGGTGATCGAGGACCCCGTCACGGTCACCACCACCCCGGGGCCCGAGGTGCTCTCGACGACGGGATCCTCGGAGACCACCACGTCCGAGACCACCACGACATCCGAGACCTCCGGCGCGGAGACCACCACGTCGACCAGTCCGGCCACCGAGACCTCGGCATCGCCGACGTCGACATCGCCGACCTCGACCACCGAGACGACGACGACCACTGCGCCGGCGACCACCACGACGGCCCCGTCGAGCAGCACCACGACCACGGCACCGACGACCACCACCACAACGGTGACCACCACCACCGCGCCGACCACAACGACCACGACCACCACCACGACGGTGACGCAGTCGACATCAGTGGCTCCGCCGCCGCGTGCCGCTGTGCCGCCGTCCTCGGCACCGGCCGCGTCGCCGAGCGTTCAGGCGCCGGTCGTGCAGGAGGCGCCGGTGGTGGAACAGCCGGCCGTCGAAGAACCGGTGCTGACCGAGGACGAGCCGGCACCGACCGTCGTCACCACGACGACACTGCCGTCAAGCGGAGAATAAACGCGGTTCAGCGGTAGCCGTCGGGCTCCGTGGCGGCCTCATTGAGCGAGGCGTCGGCGTAGCCGCGGCAGTAATCCCAGGTCACGTAGGCATCGGGCTCGGGATCGTAGGCCGGCTCATGCGGGCGGACCGTACCGTCGACCAACAGCTGCAGCAGGTTCGCGCGCAGCATGTCCCAGTCGTGATAGTGGTCCTGCTGGCATTCGTCGCAGCACACCACCAGCCCGCGAATTCCCCGGTGCGCCAGCAACGCCTCGTATACCGCCAGGTCAGCCAGGTCCGCTTCCACGGCACTGCGTTCCTGCGCATCGAGTGGCAGGCCAGGCTCGATCGCGTCGAGAGCCGCCGAGGGATCGGACGGGTCATCGGCGAAGGGGTCGGGTGGCAGGCCAGGCGGGAGGTCATCTCGCACGGATCTAGCCTACGCAGCCCCGCTGGTTTCGCGCCACCGGTTCACCCCGCGTGCCGCCCACATCTGGATAACGGGACCCCGCCCGGCGGCGTGGCGGCGAGCGTCGAGGTCAGTGCCGATAGAATGGCCTCTTAGATTCGCGACTGTTGCTAGTGGAGGCTCCACCCATGTCGATCGCTGAAAGCAGCGTCCCGCTCGCCATCCCGGTTCCCACCGGCGGTGATGATCCCACCAAGATCGCGATGCTCGGGCTGACCTTCGACGATGTCCTGCTGTTGCCGGCCGCGTCGGACGTGGTGCCCGCCAACGTCGACACGTCCAGCCAGCTCACCAAACGGATCCGGCTGCGGGTGCCGCTGGTCAGTTCGGCGATGGACACCGTCACCGAGTCGCGGATGGCCATCGCGATGGCCCGTGCCGGCGGCATGGGCGTGCTGCACCGCAACTTGTCGGTGGCCGAGCAGGCCGGTCAGGTCGAGACCGTGAAGCGGTCCGAGGCCGGGATGGTCACCGACCCGGTGACCTGCTCGCCGGAGAACACGCTGGCCGAGGTCGACGCCATGTGCGCGCGGTTCCGGATCTCCGGTCTGCCCGTGGTGGACGCGGCCGGCGCGCTGGTGGGCATCATCACCAACCGCGACATGCGCTTCGAGGTGGACCAGTCCCGGCCGGTCTCCGAGGTGATGACCAAGGCCCCGCTGATCACCGCGCAGGCCGGCGTCTCGGCCGAGGCCGCGCTGGGCCTGCTGCGCAGGCACAAGATCGAGAAGCTGCCCATCGTCGATGGTCACGGCAAGCTCACCGGGCTGATCACCGTCAAGGACTTCGTGAAGACCGAGCAGTTCCCGTTGTCCACCAAGGACAGCGACGGACGCCTGCTGGTCGGTGCCGCCGTCGGTATCGGCGATGACGCCTGGACCCGGGCGATGACGCTGGCCGACGCCGGCGTCGACGTCCTCATCGTCGACACCGCACATGCCCACAACCGGCTGGTGCTCGACATGGTCAGCCGCCTGAAGGCGGCCGTCGGCGATCGCGTCGACGTGGTCGGCGGCAACGTCGCCACCCGGGCGGCCGCCGCAGCGCTGGTCGACGCCGGAGCCGACGCCGTCAAGGTCGGTGTGGGCCCCGGTTCCATCTGCACCACCCGCGTCGTCGCCGGTGTCGGCGCCCCGCAGATCACCGCCATCCTGGAGGCCGTCGCCGCCTGTTCGCGCAAGGGCGTCCCGGTGATCGCCGATGGTGGCCTGCAGTACTCCGGCGATATCGCCAAGGCGCTGGCCGCCGGCGCCTCGACCGCCATGCTCGGCTCGCTGCTGGCAGGCACCGCCGAGTCGCCCGGCGAGCTGATCTTCGTCAACGGCAAGCAGTTCAAGAGCTACCGCGGCATGGGATCGCTGGGTGCCATGCAGGGCCGCGGCGCCGCCAAGAGCTACTCCAAGGACCGCTACTTCCAGGACGATGTGCTCTCCGAGGACAAGCTGGTGCCCGAGGGCATCGAGGGCCGGGTGCCGTTCCGCGGGCCGCTGTCCACCGTGATCCACCAGCTGACCGGCGGTCTGCGCGCGGCCATGGGTTACACCGGCTCGGACACCATCGAGCATCTGCAGCAGGCGCAGTTCGTGCAGATCACCGCCGCGGGCCTGAAGGAAAGCCACCCGCACGACGTCGCGATGACCGTCGAAGCCCCGAACTACTACGCCCGTTAAAGCCCGAAAGGGGCTGCATCACACATGCGTGACATGGTTGAAATCGGCATGGGCAGAACAGCTCGCCGGACCTATGAGCTCGATGACATCAACATCGTCCCGGCCCGCCGGACCCGGTCGTCGAAGGACGTCTCGACGGCCTGGCAGCTGGACGCCTACCGCTTCGAGATCCCGGTGCTCGCGCATCCGACCGACGCGCTGGTGTCGGTGGAGTTCGCGATCGAGATGGGCAGGCTCGGCGGACTCGGTGTGCTCAACGGTGAGGGACTGATCGGCAGGCACGCCGACGTCGAAGCCAAAATCGCCCAGGTCATCGATACCGCGGCCACGTCGGAGGACGAGTCGGCGCCGATCCGGCTGCTCCAGCAGCTGCACGCCGCGCCGCTGGACCCCGAACTGCTGGGTGCCGCCGTCGCGCGCATCCGGGAAGCCGGCGTCACCACCGCGGTGCGGGTGAGCCCCCAGAACGCCGCCGCGCTCACCCCGGCACTGGTGGCCGCCGGGATCGACCTGCTGGTCATCCAGGGCACGCTGATCTCCGCTGAGCGGGTCGCCAACGACGGTGAACCGCTGAACCTGAAGACCTTCATCTCCGAGTTGGACGTGCCCGTGGTGGCCGGCGGTGTGCTCGATCACCGCACCGCCCTGCACCTGATGCGCACCGGGGCGGCCGGCGTCATCGTCGGCTACGGCTCCACCTCCGGGGTGACGACCTCCGATGAGGTGCTGGGCATCAGCGTCCCGATGGCCACCGCCATCGCCGACGCGGCCGCGGCCCGGCGCGAATACCTCGACGAAACCGGCGGCCGGTACGTACACGTGCTCGCCGACGGCGACATCCAGACCTCCGGCGACCTGGCCAAGGCGATCGCCTGCGGCGCCGACGCCGTGGTGCTCGGCCCCCCGCTGTCGGTGGCCGCCGAGGCCCAGGGCGATGGCTGGTTCTGGCCCTCGGCTGCGGCGCACCCGTCGTTGCCGCGCGGCGCCCTGCTGCAGGTGGCGCTCGGGGAACGCCCGGCGCTGGAGCAGGTGCTCAACGGCCCGTCGGACGACCCGTTCGGCTCGCTGAACCTGGTGGGTGGCCTGCGCCGTTCGATGGCCAAGGCCGGCTACTGCGACCTCAAGGAATTCCAGAAGGTCGGCCTGACCGTCGGGTCGTGATCAGCTGATCTTTACAAGTTAGGCCCTCCTGTCTAGAAAGTTACCTGCCGGTAGGGCCATACTGTTCTGATGCAGCCTGACTATGACGTCTTGATCATCGGCTCGGGATTCGGCGGCAGCGTCAGCGCCCTGCGGCTCACCGAAAAGGGCTACCGCGTAGGGGTGCTGGAGGCCGGCCGAAGGTTTGCCGACGAGGACTTCGCGAAGACCTCCTGGAACCTGCGCAAGTTCCTCTGGGCCCCGCAGTTCGGGATGTACGGCATCCAGCGCATCCATCTGCTGCGCAATTGCATGATCCTGGCCGGCGCCGGGGTCGGCGGCGGCTCGCTGAACTACGCCAACACCCTCTATGTGCCGCCGGAGCCGTTCTTCGCCGACGCGCAGTGGAAGGACATCACCGACTGGCGCGAAGAGCTCATGCCGCACTACGACCAGGCCAAGCGCATGCTCGGTGTCGTCACCAACCCCACGTTCACCGATGCCGACCGGATCATGAAAGAGGTCGCCGACGACATGGGCGTGGGGCACACCTTCGTGCCCACGCCGGTCGGCGTGTTCTTCGGCGAAGACGGCCAGAAGACGCCCGGCAAGACCGTCCCCGATCCGTACTTCGGCGGGGCGGGCCCGGCGCGCACCGGCTGCATCGAATGCGGCGAGTGCATGACGGGCTGCCGGCACGGCGCCAAGAACACCCTGTTGAAGAACTACCTCGGTCTTGCGGAATCAGCTGGTGCACACGTGCATCCGCTCACCTCGGTCCGGGAGTTCGCGCAGCGTCCCGACGGTGTGTGGGAAGTGCACACGGTGCGCACCGGCGGGAAACTGCGCCGCCGCAAGAAGACCTTCACGGCCAACCACCTGATCCTGGCCGCCGGCACCTACGGGACCCAGAAGCTGCTGTTCCGGATGCGGGACAAGGGCAAGCTGCCCGGTCTGTCCGACCGCCTCGGCGTGTTGACCCGCACCAACTCCGAGTCCATCGTCGGCGCGGGACGGCTCACCGTCGGGGATGACCTCAACCTCACCCAGGGCGTCGCGATCACCTCGTCGATCCACCCGACCAGCGACACCCACGTCGAACCGTGCCGCTACGGCAAGGGATCCAACGCGATGGGTCTGCTGCAGACCCTGATGACCGACGGCACCGGGCCCGAAGGCACCGACGTGCCGCGCTGGAAGCAACTGGTCCAGACCGCCAAGGCCGACCGGCGCGGAACGCTACGACTGCTCAACCCGCGCCGGTGGAGTGAGCGGACGATGATCGCGCTCGTCATGCAGCACCTGGACAACTCGATCACCACCTTCACCCGCAAGACCTGGTTCGGCTACCGGATGCTGGACAGCAAGCAGGGCCACGGCCTGCCCAACCCGTCCTGGATCCCGGCGGGCAACGAGGTCACCCGCCGCATCGCCGAGAAGATCGACGGCGTGGCCGGCGGCACCTGGGGCGAACTGTTCAACATCCCGCTCACCGCGCACTTCCTGGGTGGCGCGGCCATCGGGGACAGCGTGCAGACCGGCGTCATCGACGCCTACCAGCGGGTGTACCGCTACCCGACGCTGTATGTGGCTGACGGAGCTGCGATTTCGGCCAACCTCGGGGTGAACCCGTCGCTGTCGATCACGGCGCAGGCGGAGCGGGCCGCGGCGCTGTGGCCGAACAAGGGTGAGGCGGACCTGCGTCCGGCCCAGGGCGAGCCCTACCGCCGGCTGGACCCGATCGCGCCGGTACGCCCGGTGGTGCCCGCCGAAGCGCCCGCCGCACTGCGCAGGCTGCCCATCGAACCGGTCAATTCGGGGCTGTCCCGCTCGCCGCAGGCGGGCTGAACTCGGTAGCGCGCCGACGGTGCGCCCAGATCGCGAAAACGGCAGAAATCGCGATCCGGACGCACCGTCGCGTCGCTAGGTGACCTCGGCTTCAATCCTGTCGCCGAGCTCCTTGTCCACATTGCGCCAGTACTCGAAGGCCCGCTGCAGCACGGCATCGGACACCCCCTTGGAGAGGTGGCCGGCGATGTTGGTGACCAGCCGGTCGCGCGCCGCGTCATCGAGCACCTCGCGTACCAACGTGCCCGCCTGACCCCAGTCGTCGTCCTCGGCGTGCAGCGAATACGCCGACCGCACCATGTCCCCGTCGGCGTGCCACAGCGGCTCACCGGTGCGCGCCGGGTCGGCCTTCGGCCCGCCGTAGGAGTTCGGTGCGTACACCGGATCCGAGACGTTGTTGACCCGCATCGCCCCGTCCTTCGAGTAGCTGTTCACCTCGGTCTTCGGGGTGTTCACCGGGATCTGGCGGTAGTTCACCCCGAGCCGGGCGCGGTGCGCGTCGGAGTAGGAGAAGTCCCGTGCCAGCAGCATTTTGTCCGGGCTCAACCCGGTACCCGGGACCGCATTGTTCGGTTCGAACGCGGCCTGCTCCATCTCGGTGTGATAGTCGGTGACGTTGCGGTCGAGGGTCAGCCTGCCGACATCGATGAGCGGGTAGTCGCCGTGCGGCCACACCTTCGTCAGGTCGAACGGGTTGAACCGGTAATTCTTGGCGTCCTCGAACGGCATGATCTGCATCTTCAACGTCCAGCTCGGGAACTCGCCGCGCTCGATGCTGTCGAACAGGTCGCGCTGGTGCGCGTCACCGTCGGTGCCCGCAATCTCATCGCCCTCGTCCTGGGTGAGGAATTCGATGCCCTGGTCGGACTTGAAGTGGTACTTCACCCAGAAGATCTCGCCGGCGGCGTTGATCCAGCTGTAGGTATGGCTGGAGTAGCCGTTCATGTGGCGCCAGGTGCGCGGTATTCCCCGATCACCCATCAGCCAGGTCACCTGGTGAGCGGACTCCGGGGACAGCGTCCAGAAATCCCACTGCATATCGTGATCGCGCAGGTTGTTCGCGGACCGGCGTTTCTGGGACCGGATGAAATGCTGGAATTTCATCGGGTCGCGGATGAAGAACACCGGGGTGTTGTTGCCGACCATGTCGAAGTTGCCGTCGGCGGTATAGAACTTGGTGGCGAACCCCCGCGGATCGCGCCAGGTGTCTGGACTGCCGCGCTCACCGGCCACGGTCGAGAACCGGGTGAGCGTCTCGGTTTTGGCTCCGGGCTGCAGGAAGGCGGCCTTGGTGTAGGCGCTGACATCGTGGGTCACCTCGAAATGACCGAACGCGCCGCCGCCCTTGGCGTGCGGTTGCCGCTCCGGGATCCGCTCCCGGTTGAAGTTGGCCATCTGCTCGATCAGGTAGTGATCCTGCAGCAGGATGGGGCCGTCGGGGCCGATGGTCAGGGAATGCTCGTCGCTGTAGACCGGGATACCGGCATCGGTGGTGGTCGGTTTGGGCTGTGTGTTCGTCACGCTGTGCTCCTTTCGAGCCTGCGGGCAGGCTGCAGCGCGCGTATACCCCGGGTCGCCAGTTTCGACACCTGTGGACGAATAATGTTCTGAGACTGCGACATTCGTATGCCCGGTGGGGCACCGGCGGCGCTGATACGATGCAGGTGACAAAGCTGTCGCCTGAGTTGTTGCGCGTTCGTCCCGAGAGGAGTCGACGTGGGAACTGGCACGGATCGCACCGGCGCACGTCATATCCGGCTGACATCGCACAGCGCGGGAGCCACGGCGCCTGCCATCCGGTGGGGTGCGCCGACTCCGGCGGAGCGGGCCCCGGTGGTGGGGACCACCGGCACGCGGGCGCATCGCAACGTCATCGGCACCCACAGCGGCTCCTACGGCGTCTACCGGGCGCTGGCAGTGGCAGCCGGCGCCCTGTCCCCGCAGCACCGCGCCGATCTGACCAACACCGCCCCGACCGATGTGATCGGACCGTACCCGCAGTGGCGGGATCCGGCGGCCATCGTCAGCCTCGACCCGTGGGGTGCCGCCGTCGCCGACGTCTTCGCCGCCGAACTCGAGGCCGGCCAGGACATCCGGCCCACCATCGCCATCACCAAGGCGCACGTCATGCTGCCGGAAGTCATGGTGGCGATGCAGCAGGGCCGGCTGCGGCCGGACGGCCAGGTGTTGACAGCGGGCGGCGCCGCGGTGGTGACCAAGGTGGCCGTCGAACCGGTCTGGCACCTGCCCGGCGTCGCCGCACGGTTCGGCTGCACCGAGTCGGCCCTGCGCCGGGCTCTGTTCGAGGAGACCGGCGGCATGTACCCCGAACTCGTCACCCGCGGCGATCTGGAGGTGTTCCTGCCGCCGATCGGCGGTCAGACCGTCTATATCTTCGGCAACCCAAGCGATCTCGCCGATCCGGACGTGGAGTTGACCGCCCGCGTGCACGACGAGTGCAACGGCTCGGATGTGTTCGGCTCCGACATCTGCACCTGCCGGCCCTATCTGACCCACGCGATCGAGGAATGCATCGCCGGAACCCAGCGCGGCGGTGTGGGTTTGGTGGCCTACTCCCGCAAGGAAGGCCGCGCGCTCGGCGAGGTCACCAAGTTCCTGGTGTACAACGCCCGCAAGCGCCAAATCGGCGGTGACACCGCCGACCAGTACTTCGCGCGCACCGAATGCGTTGCCGGCGTGCAGGATATGCGCTTCCAGGAATTGATGCCCGATGTGCTGCACTGGCTGGGTATCACGCGTATCCACCGGTTGGTGTCGATGAGCAACATGAAGTACGACGCCATCACCGGATCGGGTATCACGGTGGGCGAGCGGGTCAACATCCCCGATGACCTCATTCCCGCGGACGCCCGGGTGGAGATCGACGCCAAGATGGCCGCGGGGTACTTCACGCCGGGGCCGGTCCCCGATGCCGAGGCCCTGAAGAACACGGTGGGCCGGGGATTGGTGTGACCCCCGCGGCGACACTGCGGAGCACAGCCGAGATCCGGGCCCGTTCGCAACACCTGCTGACCCGGGCGCGTGCCGGCGACTCGGACTGGTTCACCGTCCACGATGGCGCCATGGCGGCCGCGGCCGCCGAGGTCGCGGCCCTGACCGCGGCCCGGTTTCCCGATCTGGTCATCCCGTTCCACAGCCGGTGGCGGCATTTCGAGGCCGGCGGCGTGGACCGCAAATCCGCACTCGACGGCCTGCTCGGAGACCTCGACGGTGCGGGCCGTGCCCGCGCGATGATCGACCTGACGGTGGTCAGCGTGCTGCTCGACGCCGGCGCCGGCCCCGACTGGAGCTACCGCGAAGCCGATACCGGCCTGGCATTCACCCGCTCCGAGGGGCTGGGGGTGGCCAGCTGGCATGCCTTCACGGCGGGCACCTTCTCCTCGGATCCGGGGCATCCGCTGCAGGCCGACGCCGCCGGCCTGACCGGGCTGGATGCCGGCGCATTGGGGGCGGCATTCCAGCTGGGGCCGGACAATCCACTGGTCGGCTTCGAGGGCCGGGTCGACCTGCTGCGCCGGCTCGGCGCCGCCCTGGCCGATCAGCCGACGGTCTTCGGCACCCCGGGCCGCCCGGGCGGATTGTTCGATCTGCTGGTCACCGATCCGTCCGCACCGACGGTGGCCGCCCACGACATCCTGTCCGCACTGCTGTCGAGCATGTCGCGAATCTGGCTGGCCGACAACGGCATCGACGGTGAGCCGCTCGGTGACTGCTGGCGTCACGACGCGGTGCCCGGCGCCGGTGCCACCGCGGGCTGGGTGCCCTTCCACAAGCTCTCGCAGTGGCTGACCTATTCGCTGCTGGAGCCCTTTGGCTGGTCCGGCGTGCAGGTGACCGGCCTCGACGCGCTGACCGGCCTGCCCGAATACCGCAACGGCGGGCTGTTCCTGGACACCGGTGTGCTGCGCCTGCGCGATCCCGGCTGGACCCGACGCGGCTGGACACCCGCCGACGAGCTGGTGGTGGAGTGGCGCGCGCTCACCGTCGCCCTGCTCGACGAGCTCGCCGTCCTGGTGCGGGAGCGACTCGGGGTCACCGATGAGCAGCTGCCACTGGCCTGCGTCCTCGAAGGCGGCAGCTGGGCGGCCGGCCGGGCGCTCGCCCAGCGGTTGCGCGGCGGACTGCCACCGCTCACCGTCATCAGCGACGGCACCGTCTTCTGAGGAAAGGACTTTCGATGACCCCACCGTCTGCGGTGCACCTGATCGAGCACCCGCTGGTCACCCACAAGCTGAACACATTGCGCCGCAAAGACGTGTCCACCAACAGTTTCCGGCGTCTGGTCAGTGAGGTGTCGGCGTTGATGGCCTACGAGGTGCTGCGCGACATCCCACTGCACGAAGAGCAGATCGAGACGCCGCTGGAAACCATGACCGCCAAGGTGATCGACGGCAAGAAGCTGGTTTTCGTGTCCATCCTGCGGGCCGGCGGCGGCATCCTCGACGGCATGCTGAGCCTGGTGCCCAGCGCGCGGGTCGGACACATCGGGCTCTACCGCGACCCGAAGACCCATATCGCGGTCGAGTACTACTTCAAGGTCCCCAATGATCTGCACGAACGCGATGTGGTGGTGGTCGACCCGATGCTGGCCACCGGCCACACCGCGGTCGCCGCCATCGACCGGCTCAAGGAGCACCAACCCCGCTCCATCAAGTTCGTCTGCCTGCTGAGCTGCCCGGAAGGGCTGGCCGCCCTACACGAGGCGCACCCCGACATCCCGGTGTACACCGCGGCCATCGACCGCCAGCTCGACGAGCACGGCTATATCGTCCCCGGCCTCGGCGACGCCGGGGACCGGCTGTTCGGCACCTGACGACTAGACTGTCCGGGTGGAAGCAGCCCCTACCCGCCCCGTTCTCGTCATCGATTTCGGCGCGCAGTACGCCCAGCTGATCGCGCGCCGCGTCCGCGAGGCGCGGGTGTTCTCCGAGGTGATCCCGCACACCGCGACGGTCGAGGAGATCAAGGCCCGCGATCCCCAGGCCATCGTGCTCTCCGGCGGCCCGGCCAGCGTGTACGCCGACGGGGCACCGCGGCTGGATCCGGCGCTGTTCGACCTGGACGTCCCGGTGTTCGGTATCTGCTACGGGTTCCAGGCCATGGCGCAGGCGCTGGGCGGCACCGTCGCCCGTACCGGCACCAGCGAGTACGGCCGCACCGAAATGAATGTCACTGGTGGACAGCTGCATTCGGATCTTCCCGACAACCAGCCGGTGTGGATGAGCCACGGCGACGCGGTCACCGAAGCCCCCGCGGGCTTCGACGTGGTCGCCGTCAGCTCCGGTGCGCCGGTGGCGGCCTTCGAGAACCGGGCCCGTCGCCTCGCCGGGGTGCAGTACCACCCCGAGGTCCTGCACTCCCCGCACGGCCAGCAGGTGCTGAGCCGCTTCCTGCACGAGTTCGCCGGCATCGGGCCGGCCTGGACGCCCGCCAACATCGCCGAGCAGTTGATCGCGCAGGTGCGCGAGCAGATCGGCGACGGCCAGGCGATCTGCGGGCTGTCCGGAGGAGTGGACTCCGCGGTCGCCGCGGCGCTGGTGCAACGCGCCATCGGCGACCGGCTGACCTGTGTGTTCGTCGATCACGGCCTGCTGCGCGCCGGCGAACGTGCCCAGGTGCAGCGCGACTTCGTCGCGGCCACCGGCGCCAAGCTGATCACCGTCGATGTGGCCGACCGCTTCCTGGAGGCGCTGTCCGGCGTCACCAACCCCGAGGGCAAACGCAAGATCATCGGGCGGGAATTCATCCGTGCCTTCGAGGGTGCGGTCCGCGATGTCGTGGAGGGTGGCGGCCCCGAGGTCGACTTCCTGGTGCAGGGCACCCTGTACCCGGACGTCGTGGAGTCCGGTGGCGGTGCGGGCACCGCGAACATCAAGAGCCACCACAATGTCGGCGGCCTGCCCGACGACCTCAAGTTCAAGCTCGTCGAGCCGCTGCGCCTGCTGTTCAAGGACGAGGTGCGCGCCGTCGGCCGCGAGCTCGGCCTGCCCGAGGAAATCGTTGGCCGCCAACCCTTCCCGGGGCCCGGACTGGGCATCCGCATCGTCGGCGAGGTGACTGCGTCGCGGCTGGACACGCTGCGCCGCGCCGATTCGATCGCGCGTGAGGAACTCACGTCGGCGGGGCTGGATCAGCAGATCTGGCAGTGCCCGGTGGTGTTGCTGGCCGATGTGCGCTCGGTGGGCGTGCAGGGCGACGGACGTACCTATGGTCACCCGATCGTGCTGCGTCCGGTGTCCAGTGAGGACGCCATGACAGCCGACTGGACGCGGGTGCCCTATGAGGTCCTGGAACGGATCTCGACACGCATCACCAATGAGGTGCCCGAGGTCAACCGGGTCGTGCTGGACGTGACCAGTAAGCCGCCCGGCACCATCGAGTGGGAGTGACGCCGGTCAGTCAGGCGTCGGGTTCGGTTTCCTTGTCGATGAGTTCGCCGAGGATCTGACCGACCGCCGACTCGATGGTCGTCTCGATGGAGAACGCCAGCGTCGATGAGACCGCCGAGACGGCCTGGGTGCGGAAGCGCACCAGCATCGTGAGCAGTTCGGCGATCTCGGTATCGGGTGGCAGCGCCGCACCGGGGTTGATGCGGTGCAGCGCCTCCTCGATCCCCGCCTGCACCAGCAGTCCGCTGATCTGGTCGACCAACGGCGCGATCTGCTCGTGCAGACCGATGAGCTTGTCGGTGGCCACCCCGTACTGGCGGATCTCGTTGAACGCCTCGATCAGCTTGGGGCGCACCACGATCGCTTCGTCATCTTCGAGCTTGATGACACCGAGGCCGAGCATGCGCTCGAACCCCGGATCGTCATCGATGAGCCGCTTGGCGTCGGCGACGCTCATCCGTTCGGGCTTCTCGGTGGCCCAGCTGCCCGCGATCGYGGATTCCAGTCCGAGTAGGTCGCCCACCCCCTTGCCCTGCTCCCACGCCGAGAGCATCTCGTGCACGTGGGCGATGTTGTAGCCGCGATCCAGCAGTGAGGTGATCAGCCGCAACCGGGTCAGGTGGGTGTCGTTGAACAGGGCGATGCGGCCCACCCGCAGCGGGGGATGCAGCAGACCGCGATCGCGGTAGACCCGGATGTTGCGGGTGGTGGTGCCGGCCAGCTGCGCCAGCTCGTCGATCCGGTACTCGCCGGAGGCGGCGGCACCGTGCGGTTGCACCGCCGCATCGAAGAGCTGGGTGACCGCGTTCTCGACGACGTCCCGGGAACTGCGCCGGATCTGGCGGGGCGCCCGGCGCAGTCCGGTCAGGATCGTCGAGATCGCGCCGGCCGACTGCCGGGGCTGCTTGGGCGTTCCCATCTAGATCTCAGCCATCAGTTCGTCGCCATCAGGCCGACGACAGCGCCGTCACACGTGCGTCGTGCGCCACCGCCGTGTAGTCACCGAACCGGAACTCCCGCATCTGTCGAAGATACTGGGTGGCGAACCCGGGGTACATCGACGCGTTGAATCCGTCCGCGGTCAGGTACCAGCTGCTGCACCCGCTCATCCAGGTGGTCTTGCGCAGCCGGCGCTGCAACGCGGCATTGTGGCGTTGCTGGACGTCGGCACGTACATCGAGATATCGCAGGTCATCGCGCAGGATCGTGCCGATCGCGTTCACCGCGTAGTCGATCTGCCCCTCGGAGTAGACCAGCAGCGAGTTGTGGCCGGGCCCGGAGTTGGGGCCGGTCATCAGGAACAGGTTCGGGTAGCCGTGAGCCTGGATGCTCTTGTAGGCCTGGGCGCCCCCGGACMATTCATCGGCCAGCACCCGGCCGTCCAGGCCGGTGACCGGGAATGGCGGACCGGACAGGTGCACGTCATAGCCGGTGGCGAACACGATGGCGTCCAGGTGGTGCTCGATACCGTCGCTGGTGCGGATACCGACCGGGCTGATGGTGGCGATGGGCCAGTCGATGAGCTTGCAGTTGTCCTTCTGCAGGGCGGGGTAGTAGTCGCTGGAGATCAGCATGCGCTTGCAGCCCGGCGTGAAATCGGGGGTGAGCTGGCGGCGCAACCACGGATCCTTGACCTGCCGGCGCAGATGGGCCTTTCCGAGCCGCGACACCAGTCCGGTCAATGGGGTGTCCCAGACCAGCGCGGTGGCGGTGACCTCGTGGCCCCAGTACAGCACCTGCCGGGCCAGTCCCTGAGCGGCGGGGAGCTTGGCGAACAGGGTCTTGGCCGCCTCCGGGGTGGCGATGTCCACCCGCGGCACCACCCAGCCCGGGGTGCGCTGGAAGACCTTCACGAACTCGGCCTGCTTGACCAGTTCGGGCACGATCTGCACGGCGCTGGCGCCGGTGCCGATGACGGCCACCCGCTTGCCGGTGAAGTCGTATTCGTGATCCCAACGGGCACTGTGGATCTTGTGCCCCTGGTAGGTGTCCAACCCGCGGATGTCGGGGAACTTGTGGTCGGTCAGCGGACCGGAGGCCAGCACCACGGTGCGGGCCCGCAGCGGTGTGCGGCCGGTGGTCTTGACGTTCCAGATGCCGGCCGCCTCGTCGAAGGACAGACCGTTGACCTCGACGCCGAACCGGATCCGGCGGCGCAGGTCGAAGTCGTCGACCATCTCCTCGATGTGTGCGCAGATCTCGCTCGCCGGCGAGTAGGCCCGCGACCAGTCCGGGTTCTTGGCGAACGAGTAGGAGTAGAGCAGCGACGGGATATCGCACGCCGCACCGGGATAGGTGTTGTCGCGCCAGGTGCCGCCGACCCGGTCGCCGCGTTCGACGATGACGAAGTCCTCGACGCCGGATTCGGCGAGCTTGATCGCGGTGCCGATTCCGCTGAAACCGGCGCCGACGATGATGGTGTCGTGAATGTGCGCTGCCATGTCAGGCCGCCGGCTTGTAGGTGAGTTCCTTGAACCAGGACGGGATCGGCTTGAGAATCGCCTTCGGCAGATAGTCCGACGCGGTCACCATCGGATTCGCGATCCAGTGATAGGGGTTGCGGTCATTGACCACCATGCGGGCATGCAGCTTGAGGATCTGGTAGGTCGGTACCCGCCAGGTGTTCTCGGCACGTCCACCGATGTCCTTGAACCGCATCATCGCCTTGTAGAGGCGCTCGGGCTCCAGGCCCATATCGACGATGTTGTTGCGCATCCGGTTGAGCAACGGGACGTAGATGATCATCCCGATGATCAGGCCGGGCGAGGCGACGCTGCCCACGAAGTCGATCGCGAGCTTGCGTGCCTTCGAGTGCCCGATCATGTTGAGCACCTCGAAATCGACGGCAATATGCCGCGATTCGTCGCTGTTGATCTTCTCGAAGACCTGATGGCAGACCGGGTCGTCGACCTCGTCGAGCAGGAACTTCAGCAGCGCGCCGTCCAGCGCTACCTCCAGCATCGGGATGACGGTGCCCAGCACCGACAGCGACATGTCGTCGGCGTAGGTGTCCAACCAGTCGATGGCAAGCCGGATGTTGACGTTGGGCTCGGGCATCTCGCCGTCTTCGAGCATGCCCCACCGCTTCATCAGCGCCAGTTCGGCATTGGCGTGCCGCTGCTCCTCGGCGTGGAAGTAGCGGTAGATCTCGGCCAGTGTCGGGGTGGGGGCCTTCTTGGCCAGGGCGGCGAACCCGCGCGCGCCGACGTTCTCGATCCAGCACAGATCGGCCATGAAAGCCTTGAGCTTGGGCCGGAACTCGTCGCTGATGGTTTCAGCTCCCGGAGCGTCCCAGTCGATATCGGCCAGTGCCCATTGCCGATCCTTGATCTTCGCGAGCATGACGTCCATGTCGACAGCCATTGTCCAGACCTCCTACGGTGCGGTGATGCGAGTGGTGAGACCGACGGCACGGGTGTAGACCGTCGGTGTGAAACGTTTGATGCCCCAGCCGATCCGGGCGTCAGGCTGTGGCATGCAGTACAGGCCGCCGCGATCGTTGGTGTCCAGGCACATCCGCGCGACCTTCTGCGGGGAGAACCCGGTCCAGCGCATCAGGGTGTCGGCCAGCTGGCTGGATCCGGCGGTGATGCGGTCGGTATCGAGGATGTTGGTCTTGACGAAGGTGGGGCACAGCGCGGTGACGTTGATGCCGGTGCCGGCCAGCTCTGCGGCCAACGTCTCCGAAAGCGACAGCGTGCCGGCCTTGCTCACGTTGTAGGCGGCCATACCGGGTGCGGCGCCGAATGCCGCGGCCGAAGCGACGTTGATGATGCCGCGCGGCTGATCGGTCTCGGCGGCACGCAGGATGGGGGTGAACACGTGGCAACCGTGGATCGGTCCCCACAGGTTCACGCCGAGCACCCAATTCCAGTCGTCCAGGCTGACCTCGCCGATCGGGGTGCCGCCGGCGCCGACCCCGGCGTTGTTGATCACCAGGGTGGGAGCACCGGCGAACCAGGCCTGCGCGGCGTCGGCCAGGGCCTGCACATCCTCGATCTTGGAGACATCGCAACGCAGGGCCGTCGCCTCGCCGCCCGCGGCGGTGATCTCCGCGGCGGTGGCCTGCGCGGCGTTCTCGTTGAGATCGCTGCAGACCACCCGGCCGCCGCGCGCGGCGAGTTCCTGGGCGAAGGCGGCGCCGATACCGCTGCCGGCGCCGGTCACGACGGCGTCGGCATTGCGGCTGCGTTTGGCACCACCGAGGATTCCGAAGAGGTTCATCCGGCAACCCGGCCGATCTCGTTGATGTGCAGGGACTCATTGACGAAGGCAGTGACCTTGCGCATGGCCGGCACGGCCTCGGGGGTGAGCCGGGGCAGTGCCTGGAAGACGTGCACCTGATCCGGCCAGACCTGCAACTCGCTGGTGCCGCCGGCGGCACGGATGTCCGCGTCCAGGGTGCGGGCGTCGGCCTGCAGCATCTCCGCGCCGCCGGCCTGGATCAGGGTGGGCGGCATGCGCCGGCCGCCTGCGACGTCGAGGGTGAGTCGGTGGTGACGCGGATCGGTTCCGGCGCAATACAACCCGATCAGGCGGGCGGCGTCCGAGGCGCGGATCGCCGGATCGTCGCGCAGCGCTTCGCGGGCGCGGGCCAGCCCGAAGGTGAGATCGACCAGCGGGGAGAACAGGGCCATCGCGGCGGGATGCGGGACGCCGGGCTGCAGCAGCATGTCGACCGTGAGGTGGCCTCCCGCGGAATCCCCGGCGATGACCATGCTCTCTGGGTGGTAGCCGCGTTCGGTGCGCAGATAATCCCAGCCCGCGCGCACATCGTCGGCAGCGGTGGGGAAGCGGTACTT
>NZ_JBFUKN010000038.1:0-55960 GCF_056400845.1 Mycobacterium sp. P4_H6
GGGTGAAGCAGGCGTTCAGCGAGTTGTAGAAACCCTGGTTGTCCTGGGTCTGGTTCACCGATTCCTTGACCAGCAGTGCCGCCATGGTCGGCACCTTGGCGATACGGCGGGCGAATTCGACCGTCTTGTCGGCCAGTTCGTCGGCCGGGAAGATCTTGGACACCATGCCCAGCGCGTGCCCCTCCTCGACCGAGAGGGTGTCACCGGTGAGCATCAGCTCCTTGGTCTTGCGGGCACCGAACTCCCAAGGGTGCGCGAAGTATTCGACACCGCACATGCCCAGCCGGGTGCCGACGACGTCGGTGAACCGGGTGTTGTCGGCGGCGACGATCAGGTCGCAGGACCACATCAGCATCAGCGCCGCCGCGTAGACGTCACCGTGCACCGAGGCGATGGTGATCTTGCGCAGATTGCGCCAACGCCGGGTGTTCTCGAAGTAGTGATGCCACTCCTGCAGCATCAGACTCTCCGCGCCCTGCCGCGTCCCGCCGTTGACGGTGAAGCTGGGGTGCTGGTCCGGGCCCGGGGTGTATTCGGCGCGCTGCACCTTGGAGCCGACATCGTGGCCCGCGGAGAACATCGGACCGTTGCCGCCGAGGATGACGACACGCACGGTGTCGTCGGCCTCGGCACGCAGGAACGCCTCATGCAGCTCGACGAGCATGCCGCGGTTCTGCGCATTACGCGCCTCCGGCCGGTTCAGCATGATCCGGGCGATGGTGCCCTCGTCGAGGGTTTCGTATGTCACGAAGCGATATTCGGGAGTCTCGTCTGCCATGAATCGCACTCTATTCCTATGAGAACGCCGTTACCGCGACGGGCGCATTACAGCGAAAGGATGGTCGCCGACGCCGTTCCGGGGGCGCCGTACACCTGGGCCAGACCGACGCGCGGACTGCCGGGGACCTGACGCTCGCCCGCCTCGCCGCGCAACTGCCGGACCAACTCGTGCATCTGGCGCAGGCCCGAGGCACCGATCGGCTCGCCGTTGGCGATCAAGCCGCCGTCGGTGTTCACCGGGATGGAACCGTTGATCTCGGTGGCACCGTCGATCAGCAGCTTCTCCTGCTCGCCGTCGGCACACAGCCCGGTCTCGGCCATGTGGATGACCTCGGCGCCGGCATCGGTGTCCTGGAGCTGCGCGATGTCGACGTCCTCGGGCCCGATGCCGGCGGCCTCGTAGGCGGCCTTGGCGGCGAACACCGTCGGCGAGGGATCCTCGTCCAGCGGAGCCGAGGTGGCGTGCACCTCGTAGGCCCCGAAGGTGCGGGTGCGGATCTCACTGGCGCGCACGTACACCGGCTTGTCGGTGTATTTGTGGGCGATGTCGGCGCGGCACATGATGACCGCGGCCGCGCCTTCGTCCGGGGCGCAGAACATGTACTGGCGCAGCGGGTAGTTCAGCACCGGCGAGGCCATGATCTCCTCGACGGAGATCTCCTTGCGCCGGAAGGCGTTCGGGTTCAGCACACCGTTGCGGAAGTTCTTGTTGGCCACCCGCGCCAGCGTCTCCTCGGAGATGCCGTGCTTGTGGATGTAGTGATTGGCCTTGATGCCGAAGAACTTCGTGGTCACGAACTGGCCATTGTTGGCGTACCACTGCGGCAGCGCCAGCTTGGCCGGGTCATCGGTGAAGGCGCCGCGCGGATGCTTGTCCAGGCCGATCGCGATACCGATGTCGTACTTGCCCAACCGGATGGTGTCCGCGGTCTGCTGGATGGCGCTGGCCGAGGTGGCGCAGGCGTTGAAGACGTTGGTGAAGGTGATGCCGGTGAGCCCCACCAGGCGCGTGACGGCGTCGGGGTTGGACACCTCGTAGCTGCCGCCGAACCCGAACTGGATGTCTTTCCACTCCAGCTTCGCGTCGGCCAGCGCGCTGGTGATCGCCTCGGCGCCCATTTCCATCGCGGTCTTGTCGAACCGGCCGAACGGATGGATACCGACGCCGATGATCGCTACGTCATTGCTCATGAGTCGGAGCCTTTCTGAACCGGCTTGAACCAGAAGGTGACGAGCTCGTCACCGTCGGCATCGGTGGCGAACGGCTCCATGGTCAGTTCGACCTCCATGCCGAATTCCAGTTTGGCGGGGTCGTTCTCGGTAAGCCGTCCCTCGACGCGGATCAGGTCACCGAGTTGGACCAGGCCGACACCGAACGGCACGAAGTCCTTGCCCGTCGGACCGGCATACGGCGCTCCCGGCGGGAAGCCCTGGGTCGTCCACGCCACGACGGTGCCGCGGCGGGGCAGCAGCAGATCAGCCATCTCGGCCTTGCTGCATTTGGGGCAGCGCTCTTGACGCGGGAACGTCGTCGCGGAACACGCGCCACACTGGCTGCCGATGAGTTGCGGGTTCTCATCGGGCCAGGTGGAGATCTCGGGGGCAAGCGCCTTCTGCATCAGGCTCCTCGGCTACCTGTAGAAGAATGTATTGACGAATTCGTACAGTAGCATTTGTCTAAAGTGGAAACCACATTCTCATTGAGGTTTGACCTGCGCACCATCGAGTAGCCGGGTGGTCGCCGCGTAGACATCGAGGTGGCCGTCGGCCACCTGCGCGGCCAGTTCATCGAGACCGGAATCAGACTGCAGCGCACTCTGTGCCAGCGACAGAATCTGCAGCCGGGCACGAATCGCCCGTCGCTCGGCAGTATCGGTGCGATGGTGGGCGTCGATGGCGACGATCAGTTCCTCGATACCGGTGTTCTGCGACGCGATGATCTTGAGGAYCGGCAACCCGGTCTCGATGTGCAGGTCCCTGGCGGTCTGATCGGCACCGTCGCGGTCGGCCTTGTTGACGACGATGATGTCGGCGATCTCCAGCAGACCCGCCTTGGCGGCCTGGATCGCATCTCCGGCCCCCGGGTTGAGGATGGCCACCGTCGGGTCTGCGACGGCGGCGATCTCGATCTCCGACTGACCCACTCCCACCGTCTCCAGCACGACGATGTCGTAGTGCAGTGCCGCCAGCAGCCGGATCGCCGCGGGCACCGCGGCGGCCAACCCGCCGAGGTGTCCGCGGGTGGCCACCGAACGGATCATGACGTCGGGGTCGTTGATGTGGGCGGCCATCCGGATCCGGTCACCGAGCAGCGCTCCCCCGCTGTACGGCGAGGACGGGTCGACGGCCAGCACCGCGACCCGTAACCCCCTGGCCCGGTACGCCGATACGAGCACCGCGACGGTGGTGGACTTTCCCGCGCCCGGCGGACCGGTGATCCCGACGGTGCGCACCGGCGATGCGGGCAGCATCGCCAGCACCTCGTCGCGACGCTCGCTTTCGACCAGGCTCAGCAGCCGGCCTGCGGCACGCTGCGATCCGGCACGCGCGGCGTCGAGCAGTTCCTGGATGTCCATCGACTGCGACTTTATGGCGCGACCTCGATGACCGTGGCCGAACCCATACCGCCACCCGCGCACATCGCGGCCACGCCGATACCACCTCCGCGCCTGCGCAGTTCGTGCACCAGGGTGACGATCATCCGGGCGCCGGTGGCCGCCACCGGATGCCCCAGCGAACAACCGCTGCCGCTGACATTGACCTTGTCCGGGTCGATGTCGAGCAGCTTGATGGTGGCCACGCACATCGCCGCGAACGCCTCGTTGATCTCGAACAGGTCGACATCGGAGAGCGAGATCCGGGCCCGGGTAAGGGCTTTGGTGATGGCCTCCACCGGGGCGAGCCCGGTGAATGCCGGATCCACCCCGACCGATGCCCAGGCGCGGATGGTGCCGAGCGCGGGCAGTCCGAGCCGGTCGCTGGCGATGGCCAGCGCCGCCGAGGCGTCGTTGGCGCCGCAGGCGTTGCCCGCGGTGATCGAGAAGCCGTCGATCTCCGGGTGCAGCACCTTGAGTCCGGCCAGCTTCTCCAAGGTGGTGTCGCGGCGGGGATGTTCGTCGGTGTCGAATACCCCGTGCGGGGTGTCGATGGGCAGGATCTCGTCCTTGAAGCGTCCCTCGTCGATGGCCGCGATGGCCTTCTGATGTGAGCCCAGCGCCCAGGCGTCCATCTCCTCGCGGGTCACCCCGGCCTTGACCGCGGCGTTCCATCCGACGGTGATCGACATGTCCATATTCGGTGCGTCGGGCCGGTCGGGATGGGTCGGCGGGAACCACGGCTGGAACTCCTCGCCCACCTGGCGGATGAACCGTGGTGAGGTGGAGGCCGAGTTCACCCCTCCGGCGATGATCAGCTGATCCATCCCGGACCGGATGCTCGCGGCGGCAGTCTGTACCGCCGCCTGTCCGGCGGCGCAGTGCCGGTTGAGCGCCAGTCCGGGTACCGAGGTCAGGCCGGCGGTGACGGCCGCGTGCCGGGCGACCACGCCGCCGCCATAGAGGCCCTCGCCGAGGACGATGTCATCCACCGGGGCGCCGTCGAGTCCGGCGGCCACCGCTGCGACCACGTGGTCGGCGAGCACGTAGGCGTCGGTATCGCGCAGTGTGCCCTTCTTGGCGGTGCCGATCGGTGTGCGCACTGCGGAGACGATGACTGCCTCAGGCATCGGAACTGCCCCTTTCACGCTGGAATGAGAATGTTATTCTCTCAGTCTGAGAGTGCCAGTTGCAAGAAGGAGAAGTAGATGGACATCGCCGGTAGCTCCGCGCTCGTCGTGGGTGGCGCAGGAGGCCTTGGAGAAGCGACGGTCCGCCGATTGCACGCTGCGGGCGCCAAAGTGGTGGTCGCGGATCTGGCCGACGAGAAGGGCCCCAAGCTCGCCGAGGAGCTCGGCGTGAAGTACGTCCGCACCGACGCGACCTCCGAGGAATCCGTCAACGCCGCCATCGCCGAGGCAGAAGCCCTTGCCCCGCTGCGTATCTCGGTGGACACCCATGGCGGCCCGGCGGCCGGTGGCCGGCTGATCGGCAAGGACGGTTCGCCGCACGGCCTGGAGGGGTTCGAGACGACGGTCAAGTTCTATCTGACCGCGGTGTTCAACGTGATGCGGCTGGCCGCAGCGGCCATCGCGCGCACCGAACCGCTGGAAGAAGGCGGCCGCGGCGTCATCGTCAACACCGCATCCATCGCCGGCTACGAGGGACAGATCGGCCAGCTGGCCTACGCCGCGGCCAAGGGCGGCGTGCTGGGCATGACGCTGGTGGCCGCACGCGACCTGTCCCCGTTGGGCATTCGGGTCAACACCATCGCCCCCGGCACCATCAACACCCCGGCCTATGGCAAGGCCGCCGACCAACTGGAGCAGTACTGGGGCCCGCAGATCCCGTTCCCCAAGCGGATGGGCCGCTCGACCGAGTACGCCCAACTCGCCCAGAGCATCATCGAGAACGACTACCTCAACGGTGAGATCATCCGTCTCGACGGGGGTCTGCGGTTCCCGCCCAAGTGAGCTCGCTCGCCGGTAAGACGGCATTCGTCGCCGGAGCCAGCCGCGGGATCGGGGCCACCATCGCCCACGCGCTCGCCGCGGCGGGTGCATCGGTGGCGGTCGCGGCCCGTTCCGAACAGCGCGGCAAGATGCCCGGCACCATCGGCTCGGTGGCGGATTCGATCCGCGCACAGGGCGGTCGTGCGTTGGCCGTCCCATGCGATGTCACCAGCGAGGAGTCGGTCGACAGCGCTGTCGCCGAGACGGTTTCGGAGTTCGGCGGGATCGACATCCTGGTCGCCAATGCGGGCGTGCTGTGGCTGGGACCGGTGGAATCGACACCGCTCAAACGCTGGCAGCTGTGCCTGGACGTCAACCTGACCGGCGTCTTCCTGGTGACCAAGGCGGTGATCCCGCACGTGCGGGCCCGTGGCGGCGGATCGCTGATGGCCATCACCACCACCGGCGTCGGGATGGCCGGCGCGAACGCCTACTGGGTGTCCAAGGCTGCCGCCGAGCGGCTCTACCTGGGTTTGGCCGACGATCTGCGCCCGGACAATATCGCGGTGAACTGCCTCAGCCCGTCCCGGGTGGTGCTCACCGAGGGGTGGCAGGCCGGTGGCGGCGGAGTCGAGATCCCGCCCGAGTTCGTCGAACCACCCGAGGCGATGGGCCGGGCCGCGGTGCTGCTCGCCGGGCAGGACGCCACCGGGATCACCGGCACCGTGCAGCGCTCCGAGGAACTCACCGTCTGATCTTCGATCAGGAGTACTGGTCGCGCAGTACCCGCCGCAGCACCTTTCCCGACGGCAACCGCGGGATCGCGTCGACGAAGACCACCCGGCTCGGGCGTTTGTAGGACGACAGCCGCTCCCCCACCAGCGCGATCAGTTCCCGCTCGGCGACCGGCGTTCCGGCCGCGACGGCCGCGATGACCGCCTCACCATTCACGCCGTCGGGGATGCCGAACACCGCGCAGTCCTCGACCGCCGGGTGCCCGTGCAGCACCGCCTCCACCTCCGCGGGCGCCACCTGGAAACCGCGGACCTTGATCATCTCCTTGAGCCGGTCGGTGATCCGCAGCCAGCCATCGCTGTCCAGTTCGCCGATGTCCCCGGTGCGGTACCAGCCGTCGTCGAACGCGGCCGCGGTCGCGTCGCCGGGCAGGTAGCCGACCATCGCCGACTCCGAACGAACCTGGATCTCACCGCTGCCGGCGATCCGCACCGCCACACCGGGCACCGGTTTGCCCACCGTGTCCAACCGTGCGTCTCCGATCGGGCAGCAGGCGATCACCGGTAGTTCGCTGGCGCCGTAGGCCGAAATCCATGGCACACCGACCCGTTCGGTGACGGTATCGGCGACGCTCTTGGTGACCGGAGTCGCGCACCACATGATGTAGCGCAGCGAGGACAGGTCGTAGTTCTCCAGGTCCGGATGCGCGGCGATGGCCAGAGCGATGGGCGCGACGGCCATTTCGATGGTGATGCGGTCATCCTGGATATGGGACAGCATCCGGTTGATGTCGAAGCGTGGATGCAGGCGCATCCAGGCGCCGGCGTCGAGCACGGTGGCGATGTTGAGCAGCCCGAGGATGTGCGAGGGCGGCGTCATGATCTGCATACGATCGTCGGCCGTGAGACCGAGCGCGGTCCGCCAGTGCCGCACCGCCGCAGCGAAGCCCGCATGTGTGTGCCGCACGGCCTTGGGCATCCCGGTCGTCCCGGAGCTGAACACGAACAAAGCGTCGGCCTCGGGCAGCGCCGGTGCCCATCCGCCGTCGGCGGGTGAAATCGGCTCGTCCAGATGCAGCATAGGGATCAGGTCGGCCAGCACCGCGGTATCCCCGACGCCCAGCACCGGCGAGGTCAGCTCCAGCGCATGCGCAACCTCGGCCGGTTTCCAGGCAGAACTGAGCAGCACCACCGATGCACCCAGGCGCCAGATCGCCCGCAGTGCAACGACGAACTCGGGACGGTTGGACGACATCAGCGCGACCCGGTCACCGGCGCTCACGCCGCGGGCGGCGAGCGTGGCGGCCATCCCGTCGGACAGCGCGTCCAGCTCGGCCATGGTGTACTGACGGTCCCCGAATGCCAGGACCGGTTGGTTCTCTGCAGCCATCAACCGACTACCTTATCCGTAACGGAGAATGATATTCTCCATTTGTCAGAATCCGACGCCCAGGAGAGCTTGATGACGGCCGAACCAGTGCCCGCCGACGAAGTGACGATCCTGCTCGACGGTGCCCGCACCACGACGCTGCCGGTCGCAGGCGACACGCTGCTGGAAACGGCACGACGCGCCGGCCTGACTCCCCCGTTCGCCTGCGAGGCGGGTAACTGTGGCACCTGCATCGCCAAACTCACCGAGGGCAGCGCGACCATGAAGGTCAACGACGCGCTCGACGACGACGAGGTCGAAGAGGGCTATGTCCTGACGTGCCAGGCGATCCCGAACCCGGGCCCGCTGACGGTCGATTACGACGACTGAGGCACAACGTCGAACATCGGTGCCGGCCGGTACTCCGGTTCGAAACCCTCCACCCGGATCGGGCTGGCCACCAGCCGGAAATCACCCGCGGTGACCACCATCTCCGGGGTGTCCTCCAACGCCTGCGGCAGTGAGCGCACCGCCGCCGCCGGGATGCCGAGCGGCTTGAGTCTGATCTCCCAGTTCACCGCGGTGTCGGAGGCCAGCGCCGCCGACACGAGCGCCAGCACGTCCTCGCGGGCCGCGGCCCGCTCCACCCTGGTCTCGAAGCCGGCGATTCCCGCCTCCCCCGCGAAGGAACGCCAGAACCCGTCATGGGTGATGAACAGCGCGAGGTGGCCGTCAGCGGTCGGAAAGAGCTGTGCGGGAACGTAATAGGAGTGCGCCCCGAACGGGTAGCGCTTCGGCTCGGCGCCGTCGTTCAGGTAGGCCGCGGCGCGGTAGTTCAGTTGCGAGAGCATGACGTCGCGCAGGCACACGTCCACCTGTCCGCCGTCGCCGGACACGATCTTCGCGAGCAGGCCCAGCGCGGCGGTCAGACCCGTCGAATTGTCGGCGGCCGAGTAGCCCGGCAGCGTGGGCGGCCCGTCCGGGTCACCGGTCATCGCGGCCACGCCGGTCGCGGCCTGGATGACGTAGTCGAAGGCCGGGTCGTCCCCGCCGTGCAGGCCGAATCCGGTGAGTGCGACGCACACGATCTTCTCGTTGTACCGGCGCAGATTCTCATACGTCAGGCCCAGCTTCTTGATCGCCGAGGGCTTCATGTTGACCAGCAGCGCGTGCGAATCGGCCACCAGCTCACCGAGTCTGGCGCGGCCGTCCTCGGATGCCAGGTCCAGGCAGACGCTGCGCTTGTTGCGGTTGAGGCTGGCGAAATAGCTGTCGCTGACCTGCCTGGAGATCTCACCGCCGGGCGGCTCGACCTTGATGACCTCGGCGCCGAGGTCGGCGAGCAGCATGGTGGCGTACGGGCCTGCCAGCATCACGCCGATCTCGATAATGCGGATGCCGGCGAGCGGGCCCGTCACAACCGTCTGCTCTTCGCGCAAGCGCTCATCACTGCACCTGCTTGGCGAGTTCGGCGATCACCTCACGCGTCCGATACTTGGACGCGATCAACTCGTCACGGTTATCACCGATCGGCAGCAGTCGCACCGACAGGTCGGTGACACCGGCGTCGGCGAAGGCCCTGAACCGCTTGAGGATCGATTCTTCGTCACCGGCGGCGCAGAGATCGCCGACGGTGCGGGCATCCCCACGGTCGAGCAGTCGCTGATAGTTGGGCGAGGTTTCGGCCTCGGCCAGGATGCGGTTGGCCCGGTCCTTCGCCTCGTCGATCTCGGAATTCGCGCACAGCGTGACCGGGATGCCCGCCACGATGCGCGGCGCAGGTTTGCCCGCCCCGGCGGCGGCCTTGTTGATCTTGGGGGCGATGTGCTCGCCGATGGCCTTCTCATCGGCCATCCACAGCGAGGTCCCGTCGGCGTGCTCGCCGGCGATCTGCAGCATGACCGGGCCGAGAGCCGCCACCAGTACCGGAAGCGGGGTCGCGGCGCCGAGCGCGGTCGGATTGTGCACGGTGAAGGTGTCGTTCTCGACATCCACCGGTCCGGGCCCGGAAATGGCAGCGTTGAACACCTGCAGGTAGTCGCGGGTGTACGCGGCGGGCTTGTCATACGGCAGGCCCAGCATGTCCCGGATGATCCAGTGATGCGACGGCCCGACCCCGAGAGCCAGCCGCCCGTTGGACACGGCATGCACCGAAAGCGCCTGACGAGCAAGGGCAATGGGGTGCTGCGCCTGTAGCGGCACCACGGCGGTTCCGAGTTCGATGCGGGTGCTGTGTGACGCCATCAGCGCCACCATGGTCAGCAAATCGAAATCGTCGGGCACCTGCGGCATCCAGGCGGTGGCCAGGCCGGCCGAGTCGGCCCATTCGATATCGGAGATCAGCTTGCTGACCTTGCGGGCCATATCGCCGCGCTCGGCCCCGATCATCACGCCGAGTCTCATGACTTGGAAACCTTCTCGGTGAGCGCGCGCACATCGGTCACCAGTTTCTCCAGCGACGTCCCGGTGGGGAACACCGCGGCCGCACCGGCATCCAGCAGCTTCTGCACATCGGCTTCGGGAATGGTGCCACCGACCACCACGGCGATATCGCCGGCATCAGCGGCCCGCAGCGCGTCCACAACACGGGTGGTCAACCCCACATGCGCGCCGGAGAGGATCGAAAGGCCCACCAGAGCAACGTCTTCCTGCAGCGCGATGGAGACGATGTCCTCGACACGCTGACGGATACCGGTGTAGACGACCTCGAAGCCGGCATCACGCAGCGTGCGCGCGACAATCTTGGCGCCCTTGTCGTGACCGTCCAGACCAGGCTTGGCGACCAATACGCGTGTAGCCACTAGAACACCACCGGCTGCTGGAACTCGCCCCACACTGCCTTGAGCGCCGAGACCATCTCGCCCACCGTGCAATACGCGTTGGCGCAGTCGATCAGCTTGTGCATCAGATTGTCGTCTCCCTCGGCTGCTCGGGCCAGCGTGGCAAGAGCTTCTTTCACGGCGACGTCGTCACGTTCGGCCTTGACCTTGGCCAACCGCGCAAGCTGCTTGTCCCGGCCCTCGGCGTCGAGCTCGTAGGTGGCCAGGTCGGGTGCGGGCTCGTCGACGACGAACTTGTTCACGCCGACGACCGGCCGCTCGCCGGACTCGATCTCGTGGTGGATCTTGAACGCTTCGTCGGCGATCAGGCCCTGCAGGTAGCCGTCCTCGATGCAGCGCACCATGCCACCGTGCTGTTCGAGATCGTGCATGATCTCGATGATCTTGGCCTCGGTGGCATCGGTGAGCGCCTCGACGAAGTACGAACCACCCAGCGGGTCGGCGACTTTCGTCACGCCGGTCTCATACGCCAGGATCTGCTGGGTGCGCAGCGCCAGCGTCGCCGACTCCTCGCTGGGCAGCGCGAACGGCTCATCCCAGGCCGYGGTGAACATCGACTGCACCCCGCCCAGAACCGCCGCCAACGATTCGTAGGCCACGCGAACCAGGTTGTTCTGCGCCTGCGGGGCATACAGCGACGCGCCGCCCGCGACACAGCCGAACCGGAACATCGCGGCCTTGTCGGTGGTGGCGCCGTAGCGCTCGCGCACGATGGTGGCCCACCGCCTGCGGCCTGCCCGGTACTTGGCGATCTCCTCGAAGAAGTCGCCGTGGGTGTAGAAGAAGAAGGAGATCTGCGGAGCGAACTTGTCGATGGTCATGCGGCCACGCTCGATCACCGTGTCGCAGTAGGTGACACCGTCGGCCAGGGTGAAGGCCATCTCCTGGACGGCGTTGGCGCCGGCGTCGCGGAAATGCGCACCGGCCACCGAGATGGCGTTGAAGCGCGGTACCTCGGCGGCGCAGAATTCGATCGTGTCGGCGATCAGCCGCAGCGACGGCTCGGGCGGCCAGATCCAGGTGCCGCGCGAGGCGTACTCCTTGAGGATGTCGTTCTGGATGGTGCCGGTGAGCTTCTCGCGCGGCACACCCTTCTTCTCGGCGGCGGCGACGTAGAACGCCAGCAGGATCGCGGCGGTGCCGTTGATGGTGAAGCTGGTGCTGATCTTGTCCAGCGGGATGCTGTCGAACAGGATCTCGGCGTCGGCCAGGGTGTCCACGGCGACACCGACGCGGCCCACCTCCTCGCCGTACTCCGGGTCGTCGCTGTCATACCCACACTGGGTGGGCAGATCCAGCGCCACCGACAGGCCGGTGCCGCCCTGGCCCAGGAGGTACCGGTAGCGCTCGTTGGACTCTTCGGCGGTGCCGAACCCGGAGTACTGCCGGAAGGTCCAGGTCTTGCCGCGGTATCCCGAGGCGAAGTTTCCGCGCGTGAACGGGTAGTCGCCGGGCGCGGGCGGATCTCCCGCGCGGTCCGCGGGACCGTACACGGGAGCCAGCGGGATCCCAGAGGGTGTCGCTACCGGGGAGGAGGATTGGTCGCTCATCACTGGATAACGTACTTGCTCAAAATGAGAATGCCAATACCGCTGGCTGAAAACATGCACTGTGACGGCCTGCAACACACTGCGACGCACCCGTCACGGGTTCCTCGACGACACCCCGGCGGCACGTCGTGCCTGGACATGAGCGATTATGACACTTGCCGAAAATGAGAATGCCAATACCATCAGGGGAAGCAAGACCCCTTCCGTCCGAGGAGTCAGTATGTCCAGCGAGCAACGTCCGCTTGCCGATCGCACCCTGGTGGTCTCCGGTGGCAGCCGCGGTATCGGGCTGGCCATCGCCCTAGGCGCCGCCAAGCAGGGAGCCAATGTGGTGTTGTTGGCCAAGACCGCCGAGCCCCACCCGAAGTTGCCGGGAACCGTGCACACTGCGGTCGCCGATGTCGAGGCCGTCGGCGCCAAAGCGGTGGCCGTGGTCGGCGATGTCCGCAAGGAGGAAGACGTCCAGCGGGCCATCGACACCGCGGTGCAGACCTTCGGCGGCATCGACATCGTCATCAACAACGCCAGCGCGATCGCCACCGAGCCCACCGAGGCGCTCGCGGCGAAGAAGTTCGATCTGATGATGGACATCAACGTGCGCGGCACCTTCCTGCTCACCAAGGCCGCGCTGCCCCACCTGCTGCAGTCCGCAGCAGCCCACGTCATCACCTTGGCGCCACCGCTGAACCTGAACCCGTACTGGCTGGGCGCGCACCCCGTCTACACGGTGTCCAAGTACGGGATGACGCTGCTGTCGCTGGGCTGGGCGCAGGAGGCCGCCCTACATCGGGAAGGCTCCAATATCGGGTTCAGCTGCCTGTGGCCGCAGACTTACATCGCGACATCGGCGGTGACGAACCTGGCCGACGGCGACAACCTGGCCTCGGCATCGCGCAGCCCGGAGATCATGGCCGACGCCGCGACCCAGATCCTGCTCGGTCCGCCCAAGGATGCCAACGGCCAGACCTACATCGACGCCGACGTCCTGACCAACGCCGGAATCACCGACCTGTCCCGTTATGGCGGTGGCGACGATCCCATCTGGGATATCTTCGTGGACAAATCATGAGTATCTCGCTGCTGCTGGAGATGGCGTCCTCGACCGATCCGGACCGCACCGCGGTCGTATCGGGTGACCTGCGGTTGACCACCGGCGAACTGAGCGAGCTCGCCGACGGCGGCGCCGGCGTGGTGGCCGCCTCGGGGGCCCAGCATGTCGCCTATGTCGGCGCCGGCGGCGCCCTGCTGCCGCTGCTCTTGTTCGCCTCGGCGCGTGCCGGAGTGCCGGTGACACCGCTGAACTACCGGCTGTCCCACGACGGCCTGCGCGCGCTGATCTCGCGGCTACCGGATCCGCTGGTCGTGGTGGACGACGAGTACCGCGCCGCCGTCGGCGACGGGTTCCGGGTGATCGGGTCGGCGGAGTTCCTGGCCGCCGCCCGCACCGCCGAGCCCGCGGCCGAGTTTCCCGATCCCGACTCGGTGGGCGTGGTGCTGTTCACCTCCGGCACCACCTCGGCGCCGAAAGCCGTTGAGCTCACCCATAACAACCTCACCAGCTATATCACCGGCACGGTCGAGTTCGCCTCCGCCGAACCCGGTGACGCCGCCTTGATCTGCGTGCCGCCCTATCACATCGCAGGCGTTTCGGCGGCGCTGTCGAACCTGTATGCCGGCCGGAAGATGGTGTATCTCACGCAGTTCGATGCCCGGGAGTGGGTGCGCCTCGTCGCATCCGAAGGGGTCACCTCGGCCACCGTGGTGCCGACCATGCTGGACCGCATCGTCACCGTGCTGGAATCCCAGAGCACGGCGCTGCCGACGCTGCGCACGCTGGCCTACGGCGGATCCAAGGTGGCACTTCCGCTGGTACGCAAGGCTCTTGAACTGCTGCCTGCGGTCGGCTTCGTCAACGCCTACGGCCTCACCGAGACCAGCTCGACGATCGCGGTGCTGACCCCCGACGATCACCGGGTCGCACTGAGCTCCGATGATGACGCGATCGCCAAGCGGCTCGGCTCCGTCGGCCAGCCGGTGCCCAGCATCGAGGTGCAGATCCGCGGCGAGGACGGAACCGTCCTGGGCGCAGGCGAAACCGGGGAACTGTTCGTGCGCGGTGAGCAGGTCTCCGGCCGCTACACCGGTATCGGCTCGGTGCTCGACGAGCAGGGCTGGTTCCCCACCAAGGATGTCGCGACCCTCGACGCGGACGGCTACCTCTATATCGGTGGACGCTCCGATGACACCATCATCCGCGGCGGCGAGAACATCGCGCCCGCCGAGATCGAAGATGTACTCGTCGAGCACCCGCATGTGCGGGATTGCGCGGTGGTCGGCCCCGAGGATCCCGAGTGGGGCCAGATCATCGTCGCGGTCGTGGTCCCCGCGGCCGGTGCCGAACCGCAACCCGAGGAACTCCGGGAGTTCGTCCGCGCGCAGCTGCGCGGATCCCGCACCCCGGACCGGGTCGTCTTCCGCGACGAGTTGCCCACCAACGCGACCGGCAAGGTGCTGCGCCGCGAACTCGTCAGCGAATTGAACGCAAAGGAGCCCGCATGATCAAGAACGGCACCCGTCTGCAGAGCCAGGTCTGCGACACCCAGGTCATCGTGGTGCGCGCCTCCGAGGGGCTCGAGGACCTGCGCGCCGGCGGCGCACCGCTGATCCCCGTCGGCGAGACCGCCGCCGAGGGCCTGTCGCTGGATCCCGCACTGTCCGACGGCAACCTGATGGGCAAGCGCTACGTCGATGACAGCGGCGCAGAGATCCTGGTGACCAAGGCCGGCGCGGGCACGCTCAGTATCGGCAGCACCCCCCTGGCGATCAAGGAAGCAAAGCCGCTGCCTGCCAGCGACTGAGTGGGAGACTGGATCTGGCACCCCTTTAGGCTCAGTCCATGACGACCATCAGCAAGTCGCGCTCGCTGGGCGTGGTGACCGCGGCCTACGTCGTCGCCATCGCGGTGGCGGTGGCGTGGTTGTGGCTGGGCCCGAGCACCGATCGACTCTGGCTCGACACCCTGATCGCCGATCTGCTGGCGACCGTGGCGATCTTCGTCTTCAGCCGGGTGTACCGCAATTCCAGCTTCTATGACGCCTATTGGAGCGTCATTCCGCCGCTGCTGTTGTTCTATTGGGTGTATCGCAGCGCCGATGTCGACCCGCTGCGCACCTGGCTCATCACCATCGTCGTGGTGCTGTGGGCGATCCGCCTGACCGCGAACTGGGTGTACGCGTTCCCGGGTCTGCATCACGAGGACTGGCGCTACCCGATGTTCAAGCAGCGCGCCGGCCGCTTCGAGATCCTCGCCGATCTGGTCGCCATCCACCTGATCCCCACACTGCAGGTTTTCCTGGCCATGGTGCCGGTGTACGTGGCGGTGACCCACCCCGGTCCCGGACTGGGGTGGCTTGCCTGGATCGCCTTCGTCGTGGGCCTGGCCGCGGTGACGCTGGAACTCGTCGCCGATGCGCAGATGCACCGTTTCGTCGCCGAGCGCCGCAGCGGTGACGCCATGGATCGCGGGGTGTGGGGTTGGTCGCGGCATCCCAACTATTTCGGTGAGTTCAGCTTCTGGGCGGCGCTGGCGCTCTTCGGTATCGCGGCGGCGCCGGCGGACTGGTGGTGGTTGATCATCGGCGCGCTCGCCATCCTGGCGATGTTCCTCGGGGCGAGCATCCCGATGATGGAAGAACGCAGCCTGCAACGCCGTCCCGCCTATCGGGATGTGGTGGACCGGGTCTCGCGGTTCGTGCCCTGGCCCCCGAAACGCGAAAGCGCGCCCCGCTCGGCGTGAGGCCGAGCGGGGCGCGCGATTGACGACGGTCAGTAAGTGGGGACGAAGACGTTGTTGATCCAGACGCCCCAGTGGTTCCAGCCGGCATCCCAGACCTGCGGGTTGCCCTGCGCCCATGCCGGGTCGGCCGGCTTGGGYGGCGCCCACGCCGGTGCGGTACCCGCGCTGGGGCCGGCCGGCGGCAGCGGAACCGGAGCGGGGTCGGCGAACGCCGTGCCAGCCAACGCAAGCGGGCCGGCGACGAGGCCACCGGCGATGGCGGCTCCAGCGATCATCTTCTTCACATTCATCACGAGATCCTCTTTCTGAGCACCTACGGAGCGGTCTGCCCCGTTGCAAACTGAACTGCAGACAAATACCGCTTCTATTGGCTAACTAAACGCGGGCGTCCGTGTGATCCGCGTCATTTCGCTACGCCCGCATGAGACGTGATGCGACCGTGGCGGCCTCGGCGGCGCCGCCGGGGAGCGGGCTCGCGGCCGTGGACCGCAACCCGTCGAGCAGCAGTGATATTTGACGACGGGCCACCACCGTCGCCTCCGGCCCGCCGTGATCGGCCAGGCAGGCGTTGAGCCACAGCGCGGTGTACAGGTCATCGACGGTGACGTCCGCGCGCAGGGCGCCGTCGGACTGGGCGTCGGCGATCAACCGTGCGCCGAGTTGGAGGCCGGCCCCGCACACCTTTTCGATGGCGGGTGACGCGTACCGCGAGCTGCACATCGCATCGCTGAAGGCGTGGTCGCCGGCCTGCAACTCGGACAACCCGAACACGTAGGCGGCGAGGCGATCCCACGGCGAGGAGGCGGCCAGCGACCGCTCGGACAGTTCCCCCAGCGTCTGGGTGAGCAGCGCCGGCAGGGCCGCATCGATGAGTTCCTCGCGGGTGGAGAAGCGGTTGTACAGCGTGCCGATGCTGACCCCGGCGTGGGCCGCGACGGCTTCCAGCGGTGCGCCCAGTCCGCGCTCACGGAACACGGCCCGCGCCGCGTCCAGCAGTTTCTCCAGGTTGCGCCGGGCATCGGCGCGCATCGCGCGTTGCTGGGCCATCGCACCTCCGGAACTAAGTTGACGCAGGTCCTCAATATAACGGTAGGCTGGCGTCGGTAACTTGAGTGTCGACCTCAATTTGGAGTGAATGTGAAACTGCCCTGGTACATCAAGCCCGGCAACGCAGTGATCGTTGCGCTGTCGCGGATCGGAATCCGTTTCGGTGCAAAGGGTCCGGTGATCCTCACGGCCACCGGACGCACATCGGGGCAGCCGCGGGCGACACCGGTGACACCGATGTTCGTCGACGGCAGGCAGTACGTCGCCGCAGCACCGGGGGCGGCCTGGATCGCGAACGCGCGGGCCAACCCGTCCATCACGCTGGGCCGCGGGCGGCGGATCGAGCGGGTCATGGCGGTCGAACTCGCTGACGACGACGCCCGACCGCTGCTGCGACTGCTACCGAGCCTCATTCCGGGCTGGGTCGGCTTCCTGCGCCAGGGCGGGCTGGTCACCGAGGGCGGTCCCGACGAATTCGAGGCGTTACTCGGGAGGATGCCGATCTTCCGGATGGACCCGAGGTAGGGCGGCCGGCCTAGCCGACCGGCTACGCTGGCCGCGTGAGCACCGAGGGCAGGCTGGCGCCGACCACCTACAGCGCCGCACAGACCCGCGTGATCACTGCCGCCCTGGACCTGTTCGGCGCGCACGGTGTCAGCGGCACCTCGCTGCAGATGATCGCCGATGCCATCGGTGTCACGAAAGCCGCTGTCTACCACCAGTTCAAGAGCAAGGACGAGGTCGTCATCGCCGTCGCCGAGACCGAGCTGGCCGCGCTGCAGGACGCCCTGGACGCCGCGGAAGAAGAGGCCGACCAGGTGACCGCGCGTGATGTGCTGCTCACCCGGGTCGTCGACATGGCTGTCACCCGCCGCCAGCTCACCGGCGTGCTGCAGTTCGACCCGGTCGTGGTGCGCCTGCTGGCCGAGCACCAGCCCTTCGCGCAGTTCATCGAGCGGCTGTATCAGGTGCTGCTCGGCGGCGGTGTCGGAGTCGAGGCCCGGGTCAATGCCGCGGTCATGTCCGGGGCACTCAGCGCGGCGGTGATGCACCCGCTGGTCACCGATGTCGACGATGACACCCTGCGGGCCCAGATCCTCAAGGTGACCCGACGCATCCTGGACCTGCCTCAGGCGTGACGACTGGTCACTCCCCCGTCGACCACCAGGTAGGTACCGGTGATGAACGACGCCTTCGGTGACATCAGGAACGCCACCGCCGCGGCCACCTCCTCGGGATCGCCGATCCGGCCCAGCGGTGCGGCCTGCACGAAACTGTCGCGGACCTCCTCGACGTCCAGCGCGATCTGCAGCATCGGCGTGCGGATGAAGCCGGGGCACACCGCGTTGATCCGGATCCCGGACGGACCGAGCTGAGCCGCCATCGACCGGGTCAGTCCGAGCAGCCCGGCCTTGGACGCGCAGTAGGCCGGGATGAACGGATTGGCCGTCAGCCCTTCGATACTCGAGATGCCGACGACCGCCGGCGCGCCTCCGGAGCGAGCGCTGACCTCCAGCTGAGGCAGCAGCTGCTGCACCAGCATCGCCTGTGCGCGCAAATTCACATCGAGCACCGCATCCCAGGATTCCTCGGTGTAGGCGCCCACCGGTTCCGGGATCACCCGGCCTGCGGCATGCACCAGCCCGTCGACCCCGTCGAGCGACCCGATGGCGGCCGCGGTCGCCGCGGTGTCCGTGACGTCGACGACGGCACCGGGCATCCCCAACTCGGCCGCGACCTCGATGACCTCAGCGGCCATATCCCACAACACGACCCGTCTCCCGTCGGCGACCAACGCCTGCGCGCTCGCCCGTCCGATACCCGATGCCGCTCCGGTGATCACCACTGCTGTCATGGGCAGAACCTAGGTCAGCAGGTACGCCGTTCGTGCGGCTTTGCGCCACGTGCCGCCCGCACCACGTCATCGGTGAAGCGTTCCAGCAGCACGGCCTGGGTGGCGGCCAGGTGCTTGCGCGCGATGCGTTCGGCCTCGGACGCGTTGCCCGCGGCGATCTCCYCGACGAGCCTGCGGTGGGTGCGTACGGCGCCGCGCGCCTGCGCCGGTGAGGGGTACTCGCCGCGCTTGACGACGTAGTCGGCCCACTTCTCCTCCTGTGCCGACCACAGCGCGACCAGGCTTCCCACCACGTGTCGGACGGTGGCGTTCGGGGTGTATTCGACCACCAGATCATGGAATTCACGCGCGATGCGGGTGAAGGCGGCGCCATCGGCGACCGCTTCGGCGGACGCGTCGACATTGCGGGTGAGTGCCGGCACCACGATCTTGAGCCGATCCGTGCGGCGCGCCACCTCGGCCACACACAGCGGTTCGAGTAGCTGCAGTCCGGCCGCCAGGTCGCCCAGCGACACGGCGGACCCCTGCAGCGCCAGACCCAGGTGATAGGCCGCCGACGATTCGTCGGGCCGGTGTACCTCGGCGCCGCCGACGCTGCCGCGGCGCACCGTCACCAACCCCTCGGTCTCCAGGATGCGCAGCGCCTCGCGGACCGAGGGATAGCTGACACCGAACTCGGTGACCAGCTGGTCCTGGGTCGGCAATCGGTCGGCGCCGGCCAGGATCCGGTCCCGCAGCTCGCCCGCGACGGTCTCGGCGATGCGGTGTTGCGGGGTACGCATGGAACAAATACTAGCAATCCTTATAAGGATTGCCCTACGATCGCGAACGTGGACTTCGAAATGGGGCCGGACGCCGCCGCGTTGCGCGGCGAGCTGCGCGACCTGGTGAAATCGCATATCGCCGAGGACTACCTGGGCGCGTTCACCCACAATCCCGACGATCTCGAGGTGGCCCAGGCCTTCTGCCGGCTGCTCGCCGAGCGCGGGCTGCTGTGCATGTCCTGGCCCACCGAGTTCGGCGGGAAGGCCTCCTCAGCCTGGGAGCAGACGGTGGTGCGCGAGGAGATGTGGGCTCACCACGAACCGCGCGGCGCGCAGTACATGGGGGTGAACTGGGTGGGGCCGATCATCATGCGGCACGGCACTCCCGAGCAGCAGGCCAGACACCTGCCGCCGATCGCGGCCGGTGAAGTGATCTGGTGCCAAGGGTTTTCCGAGCCGGAGGCGGGATCGGACCTGGCGTCGCTGCGGACCTCGGCGGTCCGCGACGGCGACGGCTGGGTGATCAACGGGCAGAAGATCTGGACGTCGTACGCGACGATGGCGCAGTGGTGCTTCCTGCTGGCCCGGACCTCCAAGATCGGAGAGGATCCGGCTCGTAAGAAACAGCACGGCTTGACGATCTTCCTGGTGCCCATGGCGGATCCGGCGATCACGGTGCGGCCCATCCAGACCATGATGGGCCCACACCACCTCAACGAGGTGTTCTTCGATGATCTGCGGGTGACCGACGCCGATGTGCTCGGCACCGTCGACGACGGCTGGACGGTGGTGCAGAGCGTGCTGGCGTTCGAGCGCGTCGGCATCGCCCGCTATGCCCGCTGTGAACGGCTGCTGCACCTGGCCCCGAAAGCCCTGGCCGAGCACTGGGCCGAGCTGCCCGAGGAGCTGCGCGGCCGGTGGGCGAGGATGCTCACGCATTGCCGACGCGCGCGGCTGATGGCCTACCGACTGGTGGCGCTGCAGGCCGAGGGACAGGTGCGCCCCACCGATTCGGCGGCCTACCGCATCGCGGTCACCAAACTCGACCAGGACAGCGCCGAGGTGCTCATGGAGATCATCGCCGCACTGCCCGAAGGGGTTTCGCAGATCTACACCTCCGAGGTCGAGGACCACTGGCGGTACTCGCAGCCCTCCACAGTGTCTTCGGGCAGCATCGAGATGCAGCGCATTCTGCTGGCCCGCACCCTGTTGGCGGCGTCGTGAACATCGACCTCAGCCCCGAAGCCCGCGAGTACGGAGACCAGGCGCTGCGCGCGTTCGAGTCCGCCGGCGGTGATGCGCTGCTGCAGCGCGCCGAAGCCGATCCCTCCCAACGGGAATCGCTCGTCGGGGCGACACTGAAGGGTCTGGGCGCCTGGGACCTGGAGCCACGCGGTGACACCGACTCCGCCGAAGCCGCGGCCGCGCTGTGCCGCAGTGCCGGGTACTGGGGTCTGCCCTACCCGTTGGCCGAGCGGCTGGCCCGCCCCGCCGATATCGAGGCCGACGGTCTGATCGTGGTTGCCGGGCCCGCGCCGGCCGCCGCCATCGCCGGTGTCGATGGCGCCTGGGCGACAGTCACGGTGGACGGTCACCGTGCCCGGGTGACGGGTACCTCCGGGGCCCGCACGGGTTTCGTCACCTCGCTGGAACTCGACGACCTCGACGATGCGGGCGCCGGGGATATCGCTCTGGCCCTGGTGCTGCCGTGCTGGACGTTGCTCGGCATGCTGGACCGGGCAATGGAACTCACCGTCGCGCACGTCAAACTGCGCCGGCAGTTCGGTCAGCCGCTGTCGGCATTCCAGAGTGTGCAGTTCCAGCTCACCGATGCCGAAGTGGAGCGCAGCGGCCTGGAGATGCTGGCCCGCTACGCGCTGTCCACCGTGACCGGCCCCGATGCACTCGCCGACGCGCTGGCCCTGCGGCTGGCCGCGCTGGAAGCCGCCGAGGTGGTGTTCCGGGTGACCCATCAGCTGCACGGCGCCGTCGGGTTCTGCGACGAGACCGTGTTGTCCTGGCTGTCGCGGTACAGCCAACCGCTGCGCCGGCTGCCGCTGGGACTGTCCGCGACCCGCGCACAACTGACCGAACTGTTGGGCACCCGTGGCCTGACCGGACTGTACAGCGACGCAACATGACCCAAGATCTCGACGAGTTCCGCGAGCGGGTCCGGCAGTGGTGTGCCGAACATGTGCCCGCCGATTGGCGCGCCGCCCAGACCGGGGTGAGTGATGACGAATACGTGCGGTTCCAGAAGGCCTGGTTCGCCGAACTGCACACCGCGGGTTTTGCGGTGCCACACTGGCCGGCCGAGTGGGGCGGCGGCATGACGGTGGCCGAACAGATCGTGCTGTACTCCGAACTCGCCGCACATGACGCACCCCGGCTGGTGCTGGCCTTCGTCGGCATCCACCACGCCGCGTCCACCCTATTGGCCGCGGGCACCGAGGAGCAGCGCCGCCGACACCTCCCGGCGATCCTCGATGGGGAGATCTGGGTGCAGGGCTTCTCCGAGCCCGAGGCCGGATCCGATCTCGCCGCCCTGCGCACCACGGCACGGCGCGACGGTGACGATTTCGTGGTCAACGGGCAGAAGGTGTGGGCCAGCGGCGGACTGCATGCGGACTGGTGTCTACTGCTCGCCCGCACTGATCCGGAGGCCAAGAAACGACACGGCATCTCGTACTTCCTGATGGACATGAAGTCCCCGGGCATCGAGGTCAGACCGATCAAACAGGCCACCGGCGAATCGCATTTCTGTGAAGTCTTCCTCAACGACGTCCGGGTCCCCGCCGCGAACCTGGTGGGCCCGGAGAACAAGGGGTGGCAGGTCGCCCAGGAGACCCTCGGCGCCGAACGCGGGATGACGATGCTCGAGCTGGCCGAGCGCCTCGGCAACGCCGGCTTGCGCTGGCTGATCATCGAATGTGAACGTGCGGGCCTGCTCACCGATGCACTGGTGGCAGACCGGCTGGCGCAGTTCGAGATCGAGATCACCGGGTTGCGCGGGCTGTGCCGCGATCTTGTCGAGGGCCGAAGCGACGGCCCGGCCGACGCCTCGGTGGTGAAGCTGTTCTACAGCGAGCTGCTGCAGCGGCTGACCGATTTCGGGGCCGAGATCAGCGGCCTGGCCGGGCACACCGTGCTGACCAAACCGATATCCAGCGGCTGGGAATCCGGGGCCTGGGTGCTCGACTTCATCGGATCCTGGGAGTGGACCATCCCGGGTGGTGCCAGCGAGATTCAGCGCACCATCATCGGTGAGCGCGGATTGGGCCTGCCCCGCGAACCGGCAGGAGCCTGATGACACGCGAATTCGCCGACCTGCATCCCGAGCTGCGTTCGGTGGCCAGAAATCTGCTGACCACCGGGCACCCGGACTGGACGCTCGTCACCCGGGCCGGCTGGCCGGGCCTGGAGATCGCGGAGACACTCGGCGGCGCCGAGGTGTCTTTTGCCGAAACTGCCGTCGTCGCAGAGGAACTCGGACGCGCCTCTGCGCGCAGCAGCCACCTCGGCGTCAGCCTCGGCATCGGGGCACTGCTCGCGCTGTCCCCCGACACCGCGCGCGATGACGCGTTGTCCGCGGCCGCCGAGGGCACCGAACTGCCCGTCGCCGTGCTGAGCACCGGTGACCGCCCCGGCGTCGGGTTCACCCTGGCCGCCGGCGGGCTCAGCGGCACCGCCGATTTCGTGCCGGACGCCGCCGAGGCGACCCGTCTGCTGGTTCCCGCCCAGGACTCCGAGGGCACGCCCGTGCTCGTGGAGATCGACCCGGCGGCCACCGGACTGGTGATCACGGTGCAACCGACGCTCGATGAGACCCGTCGGCTCGCCACCGTCACCGCCGACGGTGCGCAACCCACCCAGGTGTGGCCGTTCCCGGCGACCCAGTACCTGTTGGACCGCGGCACCGTCGCCATCGCCGCCGACAGCCTCGGTCTGGCCGAGGCCATGCTGGCCGCCACCGTCGACTATGTCGGTATCCGCCACCAGTTCGGCCGCCCCATCGGGTCCTTCCAGGCGGTGAAACACGCGTGCGCGGACATGCTGGTCCAGATCCGGGTGACCCGCCGCCTCGTCGAGGCTGCGGTCGACGCCGTGGCCGCGAACTCCGACGCCCAGACGGCGGTGTCCATGGCCAAGGCCTACGCGTCCGAGACCGCCGTCGCTGTCGCGGGCAAGGCCATGCAACTGCACGGCGGCATCGGCTACACCTGGGAAAGCGGCGTACACGTCTACCTGAAGCGGGCCACCCTGAACCGGGCGCTGTTCGGGTCACCGATCGCGCACCGGCGCGCACTGGCGGCGCGCTTCCGATAACGCTGCCGGCCCGTCGGACTTGTGCCATCGTGCTGCTATGCCTCGGTGGTCGACGGTCGCGCCGGCGCTGGTCGCCATGGTGATGCTCGGGTCGTGTTCGGTGCCGACCGACAAGAGCGTCAGCAGGGAACGCGTCCAGGATCAGATCGTCGAGGAAGTCACCGAGCAGTCCGGTGCGGCCCCGGATTCGGTCAGCTGCCCGGGCGATCTCGCGGCTTCGGTCGGGGCCACTCTGGAGTGCACGCTCGCCGATGACGGACAGCAGCGCCACGTCAGCGTGACGGTGGGCAGTGCCGAGGGCGACCAGGTCGACCTGCACATCGAGCAGACCATCGGCAGGGAGACCGTCGCCGAACAGATCGCCGAGCAGATCGGCAGACAAATCGGCCGGGCCCCGCAGTCGGTGACCTGCCCGGCCGATCTCGGCGGCAACGAGGGTGCCACGCTGCGCTGCGAACTCAGGGATGCGGGCAAGACCTACGGCGTGACGGTGACGACCGTCAACCGTGGCGAGGTGACCTTCGATATCAAGGTCGACGAGCAGCCGAGGTAGCCCCCAGACAGTTCTCGAACCCAGGTCCCGGCCCGCGCCTTGTTAGCCTGACGGCATGCACCGACGGGCCGGACGCCTCGCTGGATGGCTCAGTGTTGCACTCACCGCGGCCTTGTTGCTCACCGGATGCGGCACGACCATGCTCGACGGCCGCGCCGTGTCGATGCTCTACGACCCCTCCCGTGCCGGTGGATTGCCCGCCAGCGACGGCCCCAGTGGGCCCCGCCCCGACGCGCCCGCTCCCACCCGCACCGCGGAGAACAGCGATGGCGGCCCGGTGGATCAACTGGCGTTGCGGGCCATCGACGATCTGGAGCAGTTCTGGTCGGAGAACTGGAATGGGGCGCTGACCGGGACCTACAGCCCGGTGTCCGCGCTGGTCTCCTATGACGCGTCGGACCCGAACAGCCCGCAGGTCTGCGGCAATGACCTCTACGAACTGTCCAACGCGTTCTACTGCTACGACGGCGACGTGATGGCCTGGGATCGCGGCGAATTCGTCCCCGGCGCGGCGCAGTATTTCGGCGAGATGGGCGTGGTGGGCGTGATGGCCCACGAATTCGGCCATGCGGTGCAAGCCAAGGCACATCTGGTGGAGAAGTCCACCCCGGTGCTGGTCAAGGAACAGCAGGCCGACTGCTTCGCCGGGGTGTACCTGCACTGGGTCGCCGCCGGAAAGTCACCGCGCTTCGCGCTGAGCACCGGCGACGGCCTCAATCACGTTCTGGCCGGCGCGATCTACATCCGCGACCCGCTGATGACACAGGAGGAAGCCATCCTCACCGGGGATGCGCACGGATCGGCCCTCGACCGGATCAGCGCCTTCCAGATCGGGTTCAGCGGCAACGCCGATCAGTGCGCGGCCATCGACATGAATGAGATCATCGAACGCCAGGGCGACCTGCCGCAGTTCCTGTCCTACGACTCCTACGGTGACCCGACCGCCGGCGACAGCGTCATCGACGTCGATCTGCTGAACAACCTGATGACCACCCTCGGTGACATCTACTCCCCCTCCAGCCCCCCGGCGCTGAACATGGAGATGGCCAGTTGCCCGGACGCGGAATCGATTTCGCCCGCCGCGTACTGCCCGTCGACCAACACGATCAACGTCAATCTGCCCGCCCTGCAGGAGCTCGGCACGCCGAAATCCGAACAGCAAGGTGTGCTGCTGCAGGGTGACAACACCGCGCTGTCGATCATCACGTCGCGCTATGCGCTTGCCGTGCAACACGAACGCGGCATCCCGCTGGAATCGCCTGTGACGGCTCTGCGCACTGCCTGCCTCACCGGGGTGGCCCAGGGCCGGATGGCCGAGCCGGGAAGTCCGCTGACGCTGTCGGCCGGCGATACCGACGAGGCGATCTCCGGCCTGCTGACCAACGGCCTGGCCGCCAGCGATGTCAACGGTGTGACCGCCACCGCCGGTTTCACYAGAATCCTGGCCTACCGGGCCGGGTTGTCCGGTGATCCCGAGCAGTGCTACGAACRGTTCTCGGCATGAGCGACGCTTGCGGGTTCCGAGCCTGCGAGGGAACCGCATGACGCGCCCACCGGACCCCTCGCAGCAGCCGTGGTGGACACGCCCGGGTGGCGCGCCGGCACCGGGCGGGCCACCACGGCACGGAGCGCCACCGTCGCCGGGCCGGCCGCCCGGACCACCTCCGCGACAGTCCTATCCGCCTGCCCCGCAGCAATACCCGCCGCGCCAGCAGCCGTACCCGCCCTCCCCGGGATACCCGCCGCAGCCACAGCCGCAGCGCATGCCCCCGCCGCCGCAGCCACAGCGACCGGCACCGGTCGTCGACCCGAACCGCTACACCCTGCCCCCGGGCACCCCGACGCCGCACCGCGCGCCGGCCAAGCGGTCCGGGCCCGACAAGCGCACGTTGCTCATCGGCGCCGGCATGGCCGTCGCACTGGTGATCGCCGGGGTGGCAGTGTGGCAGTTCCTCTTTCGCGATACGACCGTCATCAACGTCGAGCAGGCCGAGGCAGGCGTCCGGGAGATCCTGACGGACCCGATCAACGGTTACGGCGCCAACAGCATCAGCGCGCTGCGGTGCAATGACGGCAAGGACCCGTCGGCGGCCAAGGGTGACAGCTTTACCTGCGCGGTGGAGATCGACGGCACCGTCCGCCACGTCTATGTCGAATTCCAGGACGACAAGGGCACGTTCGCGGTCGACGGACCCCGCTAGTTCACGCTCCGGGGCGCTTGTGCGGCGTCCCGTGCACACCCTCGGCGTAGGCGGTCTCCGCGTGCTGGGTGAAGTCGATGCCGGACAGTTCATCCTCGCGGGTGACGCGGAAGCCGACCGTCACCGCGATGAGTTTGGCAAGCGCGAAGGACACCGCGAACGCGAAGGCAGCGACGACGACGATCGCGAGCGTCTGCTTGCCCAGTTGGGTGATCCCGCCGCCGTAGAACAGTCCTTCCGGTCCGCCCGAGACCATCTCTGCGGCCAGCAGTCCGATCAGAAACGTGCCCACCACACCCCCGACGAAGTGCACCCCGACCACGTCGAGGGAGTCGTCGTAGCCGGCCTTGAATTTCCAGCCGATGGCAAACGAGCAGACCACGCCGGCGACGAGGCCGACCAGTATGGCACCGAGCGGTGTGACGAACCCGCATGACGGGGTGATCGCGACCAGACCGGCGACCACACCGGAGGCTGCACCGAAGGTGGTCGGATGGCCGTCGCGGAACCGTTCGACCGCCAGCCAGCCGAGCATGCCAAGGCATCCGGCAAGCAGGGTGTTGAGGAAGATCACGGCGGCCTTGCCATCGACGGCGAAGGCCGATCCGGCGTTGAATCCGAACCAGCCGAACCACAGCAGGCCGACACCGAGCAGCACGAACGGAAGGTTGTGCGGACGCATCGCCTCGGACTTGAAGCCGATGCGCGGGCCGAGCACCAGGGCAAGCGCCAGCGCCGATGCCCCCGAAACGATTTCGACAACCAGTCCGCCCGCATAATCGAGCGCACCGAACGTCGAAAGCCAGCCGCCCGGTCCCCACACCCAGTGCGCCACCGGCGAATACACCAGCAGAGTCCATGCCGCCACGAACAACACCCAGGACGAGAACTTGGCGCGGTCGGCGATGGCCCCACTCACCAGGGCCGCGGTCAGGATCGCGAACGCCAGCTGAAAGGTGACGAACAGGAGTTCGGGCACATTGGAGCGCACCGCGTCCAGGTCGATACCGGACAGCCCGATGTGCTGCAGCCCGCCGATCAGTCCGCCACCGGCATCCTGGCCGAAGGCCAGGCTGTAGCCGGCCACCACCCACGTCACCGTGACGACCGGGATGGAGATGAAGCTCATCATGATCATGTTGAGTACGCCGGTCGAGCGCACCATGCCGCCGTAGAAGATGGCCAGACCGGGTGTCATCAACAGGACCATTGCGGTGCTGACAAGCAGCCAGGCCGTGGCGGCCGGATCGATCTGCACGGGGACTCCTTCGTCTGAGCAAAACGCCCGGACGACTATGACACAGCCGTGCTGAGCGGCCGACGGTTTCCCGTCGGCATGGAGCAACTGGTGGCGTTCGCCGGCCTCGATGCGGGGTACTAGGGCTTCATGGCTGACAACTCATGGATGGTCCAGATCGGCGTGCTCGACGATCCACAGAACACGGGTGTACCGCCGGTGCCGACCGACGTCTTCCAGGGCGACGAAGTGGGTGCGCGGGCGGAATACGCCGAGCGCTCCGCCGAGGCCCGCGAATCGGATTACCGCTACGTGATGTTGCGGCATCTCGGTGATGTCGTCGAGTGCTGGGGAACTCCGCCGGCCGCGGGCTGACAGCGGCAAGGCTGGACTCGGAAAGTCACTACATGGTGCGGGCGGAGGGATTCGAACCCTCACGCTCTTCCGAGCACCGGCACCTAAAGCCGGCATGTCTGCCGTTCCATCACGCCCGCAAGCGGGTTCAGACTACCGTCTCGCTGCGCGTATCTGGTTGTCGGTAGCCCGAATTAACGTCGAGCGCAGGCAACGGGAGGCCCTATGCGCTCGATCGAAGATTTCACCACTGTGCGCTCGCTCATCGATGCCGGATTGAACGACTGTGCGATCGCACGACTAACGGGGATACCCCGGCGGACCGTCTGCGATTGGCGGCACAACCCCCTTTCAATCGCACCTCGCGACAGCTGCAGCAGCCACGACTACAGCATGCTGCCGTCGGACGCGTACAGCTACCTCCTGGGCATGTACCTCGGCGACGGATACATCAGCCGCTGCCGTTCCGTGTGGCGGCTCCGCGTAACACTCGACAAGAAGTATCCGGGGATCATCGAGAGCTGCTGTGACGCCATTGACAAAATCATGCTCGGCCAACATGCGACGGTATTCCCCCGCAAGACCGGTTGCGTCGACGTGTCGCTCTTCTCCAAACACTGGCCGTGTCTGTTTCCCCAACACGGAGCAGGCCCGAAGCACCGCCGCCCGATCGTCCTGGAACCCTGGCAACAGGCCCACGTCGACGCCGCCACCGAGCACTTCGTCCGCGGCCTCATCCACAGCGACGGCTGCCGGGTGGTGGCCAACGACCGCGGGGTCGCCAGCGTCCGATACCACTTCACCAACCACTCCACGGAGATCCGCGAGCTGTTCTGCGCGGCCCTCGACTCTCTGCGCATCCCGTGGACCCAGAACAGCCGCTACATGATCGCGGTGTATCGAAAAGCCGCGACCGCGCGCCTCGACGAGTTCATCGGCCCCAAGGTATGAATCGGCGGACGGTAAAGTCGACCCATGTCCACTACACGACGTAGGAGACCGGCGCTCATCGCGCTGGCCGCCGTCGGCGCCGGCGGCTGCCTGCTGCTGGCGTGGTGGCAGTGGACCCGCTACGAGTCCAACTCGGGCACGTTCCTGAATCTCGGGTACGCCTTGCAGTGGCCGATGTTCGCCGCGTTCTGCGTCTACGCGTACTTCAAGTTCGTACGCCTCGAGGAAGCCCCACCGAGCTACGAGCCGACCGATGCCGAGCGCGCCACCGAGATCCCGGCCGGCCTCCTCCCGGAACGCCCCAAGGCCGCGGCGCCGGCCGACGACGATCCGACGCTGCGGGAGTACAACGCCTACCTCGCCGATCTCGCACAATCCGAAAACCCTGACGACAGGACCAGCACATGAGCACGCCCGAGACCCCGGCCGAAACCAGCAGCCAGGAACCCTTGGTTCCGCTGTCCTCCATCCAGAAGGCCCTGGCGAGCTACCGGGTCCTGGCCTGGGCGACCGGCCTCTGGCTGATCGCGCTCTGCTACGAGATGGTGCGCAAGTACGGGTTCCAGGACGACTCACTGAGCTGGATCGCCGTGGTGCACGGCTGGGTGTACTTCGCCTACCTGATCGCCACCGCGAACCTGGCGGTGAAGGTCCGCTGGCCGCTCGGTCGCGCGATCGGCACCCTGATCTCCGGAACCGTTCCTCTGCTGGGGCTCATCGTGGAGCACTTCCAGACGCAAGACGTGAAGAAGCGCTTCGGTCTGTGACCTCGGCCTGCTGACGCGCCACCGGGATCAACAGCGTCAGCACCGCGGACAGTGCGGACACCGCCGCCGCGACGATCAGCGCGACCCGGAACCCGTCCAGGGTGGGCACCTCGTGTCCTCCGGCGGTCATCGTCATCGCCGCCAGGATGGCGCCGAGCACGGCACTGGAGATCGAGGTGCCCAGCGACCGCGCGAGCGCGTTGAGACCGTTGGCGGCCGCGGTCTCCGACATCGGCACCGCGGCGTTGATGAGCGCCGGCATGGACGCATAGGCGAAACCCACCCCGATGCTGATGAGCACGTTGAGCGCGAGCACCTGCGGACCGCTGCCGAGCAGCCACAGCCCGGACAGGTAGGACGCGGCGATGATGACGCAGCCGACAAACAACGTGAAACGGGGTCCGCGGGCCCCGGCCACCCGGGCCGCGATCGGCGCCATCACCATCATCGCCAGCCCGCCGGGCGCCATCCACAGCCCCGCCTCCAGCATGGTCATGCCGAGCCCGTAACCGGTGTCGGTGGGTAATTCGAGCACCTGCGGCGCGATCAACGTCAGTGCGAACATCGCGAATCCGACACCGACCGAGGCGATGTTGGTGAGCAGGACCGGCGGCCGAACCGAGGTGCGCAGGTCCACGATCGGTGAGTCGAAGCGCAGCTGCCACACCACGAAGACGGCGAACACCGCCAGCGATGCCGCGAACATCCCGACGGTGATGCCCGAGGTCCAGCCCCAGTCCCGGCCCTTGGTGATACCGAGCAACAACGTCACCAGCCCACCGGCGAGCAGGAGTGCACCCAAAGGATCGAGCCGGTCACTCGAGGAGGCCGGCACCGCGGGCACCAGCACGACGAAGAGCACCAGCAGCACGACGCCGAGCGCCGCGGCGAACCAGAACAGGGCATGCCAGCTGAACTGCTGAGCGATCGCGGCCGAGAGCGGCAACCCGAGCGCGCCGCCCACTCCGAGCGAGGAACTCATCAGGCCCATCGCACTGCCCACCCGCTCGGCGGGCACCGAGGCCCGCAGCACGCTGATGCCCAGCGGGATGATCGGGATACCCAGCCCCTGCAGGCCACGGCCGATGACGAACGGGACGAGCGAGGTGCTCAGTGCGGACACCAGTGATCCGGCGACCAGCACCGCGGCGCAGACGATCATGATCGGTTTCGGGCCGTAGAGATCGCCGAGGCGCCCGAAGACCGGTGTGGCGACGGCGGCCGTCAGCAGCGTGGCGGTGATGGCCCAGGACGCGTTGGACGGGCTGGCGTGCAACAGCTTCGGCAGCTCCGGGATGAGCGGGATGATCAGGGTCTGCATCAGCGAGACGCTGATACCGGCAGCGCACAGCACGGCGACGAGGACGCCGGGATGGGCCGATAACGGCCGTCGCTGCTCGGTGGAGACCACGGCCGCGAGCATTACACGTTAGTTGCGCTATGCAAAATTCTGGCGGTCCCCACACTGTGGCGAAACTCGCGTACCGGTTGCTTGCGCGCGCGGATTTACGACGGGTACGCGAGTTTCACCCGAAAAGTTGTCGAGCGGCTACACCAGCGTGCGCAGTGCCGGCACCAGCAGCGCCAGCGCGCGGCCGCGATGCGAGGCCGCGTCCTTCTCGGCCGGGGTCAGTTCGGCCGCCGACCGCGCCGATCCGTCCGGGACGAAGATCGGGTCGTAACCGAACCCGCCGTCGCCCCGCGGTTCCCGCGCGATCGCGCCGGACCACTCGCCACGGACCACCGTCTCCCCCGCACCGGAGACCACCGCACACGCCGAGACGAAAGCCGCCCCGCGCCGCTCGTCGGGCACATCGCGCAGCTGACCCAGCAGCAGTTCCAGGTTCGCCACGTCATCGCCGTGGGCACCCGACCACCGCGCCGACAGCACGCCGGGCATGCCGTTCAGCGCATCGACGGCCAGTCCCGAGTCATCGGCCACCGCCGGGATCCCGGTGGCGGCGTAGGCGTCGCGCGCCTTGGCCAACGCGTTCTCCTCGAAGGTCGCGCCGGTCTCGGGAGCCTCCTCGAACGGGGGCACATCGGTCAGCGACAGCAGCGTCAGCCCGGAGAGTCCGGCCGCGTCGAGCACCCGGCGCAGCTCGGCCAACTTCTTGGCGTTACGTGAGGCAACCAGCAGCCGGGACATCCCTAGCTTCCGAAGGCCTTCTTGGCCGGCCCGCTGGGCTCCGGCAGCACACCCGGGTACGGCAGCTCCAACGCGGCGCGCTGGATGGTGAACAGTTCCTCGCAGGAGGCCATCGCCAGGTCCAGCATCTTGTCCAGCGTCGAACGCGGGAACGTGGCGCCCTCGCCGGTGCCCTGGATCTCGACCAGGGTGCCGGTGTCGGTGGCGACGACGTTCATGTCCACCTCGGCACGGGAGTCCTCGGTGTAGGGCAGGTCCACCCGTACCCGCCCGTCGACCACGCCGACCGACACCGCGGCGATCGCACAGGACAGCGGGCGCGGGTCGGACAGCCGGCCCGCCGCGGCCAGGTAGGTCACCGCGTCGGAGAGCGCCACATAGGCGCCGGTGATCGCGGCGGTACGGGTGCCGCCGTCGGCCTGCAGGACGTCGCAGTCGATGGCGATGGTGTTCTCCCCCAGCGCGCCGAGGTCGATGCAGGCGCGCRGGGAGCGGCCGACCAGCCGGCTGATCTCCTGGGTGCGCCCACCGACCTTGCCCTTGACGGACTCGCGGCCGGAGCGCTCGTGGGTGGCCGCAGGCAGCATGGCGTACTCGGCGGTCAGCCAGCCCTGCCCGGAGCCCTTCCGCCAGCGCGGCACTCCCTCGGTCACCGATGCGGTGCACATGACCCGGGTCTGACCGAACTCCACCAACACCGAACCGGCGGGATGAGCGGTGAAACCGCGGGTGATGACCACTGGCCTCAGCTCGTCGTCAAGCCTGCCGTCTTCTCGTCTGGACACGAGGCAACACTAACCGGCCTCAGTGACGCGTCACATCGAAGGTCTCGCCGCACACCACCGCATGCACCGGACCGTCGAACTCGGCCTTGGCCTCGCTGATCACATCCTCACGCGATGTCCACGGCGGAATGTGGGTGAGCAGCAGTTCGCCCACCCCGGCGCGGGCGGCGATCTGACCCGCCTCGGTACCGGAGAGGTGCAGGTTCGGTGGGCGCTCCGGCGAGTGTGTCCACGACGCCTCGCACAGGAACACGTCGACACCGCGCGCCAATTCGACTACGGCATCACAGATCCCGGTGTCCCCGCTGTAGGCGAACGTGACGCCGTCACGGTCGGTGAAGCGCATGCCGTAGGACTCGGTGGGATGGCACACCAGCCGCGGCTCGACCGTCAGCGCGCCCAGCTTCACGGCCCGGCCGTCTACCCAGGACTGCACCTCGAAGATGTCGGAGATGTCGTCGACCTCGCCGCCCTCGGGTGAGGACGCCGCACCGAGGCGCTCCCAGGTGTGCGTGGGGCCGAACAACAATGCGCGCCCCTCGGGCGGATTGGGGTGGTACCGGCGCCAGACGAACAGCCCGGGCATGTCCAGGCAGTGGTCGGCATGCAGGTGCGAGAGCAGCACGTTCACCGCGCCGGGATCAGCGTGACGCTGCAGCGCGYCAAGCACGCCGCCACCGAAGTCGAGCACCATCGGCGCCGTGTCGGGTTCGGTCAGCAGATATCCGGACGCGGGCGAATCAGGGCCGACAACACTGCCGGAACAACCCAGTACGGTGACTCGCACATCTCTAGCTTGCCATGCCCTACAGCATCGGGGCGAAGGCATCACCGCATTGGGCGACAAGTTTCATTTTGTGTCCCCGCCGTGACGCGGGACGGCGCCGCGCCGGGCCGTCTGCTGCGCATCATTCGCGTCGGACAGTGGTCCGACGCACACAGCACACGCGACCTCAGCCGATCGACGGGGCGCCGGTCGTTCGCCGCGCACGGGCCTTGCGTTCCGGCCCGGACAACACGTACGCCGCGATGAACCCGGCGATCGCGCCGCACAGATGCCCCTGCCAGGACACCCCGGGAGTCCCGGGGACCACGCCGAGCAGGACACCGCCGTAGACCAGCGCGACGATGACTCCGACGACGATCTCCCAGGCGGTGCGGGTGAAGAAACCGAACACGATCAGGAAAGTCAGCCACCCGAAGATCAGCCCGGACGCCCCGATGTGATTGGTGGTGCACTGCACGCCCACGTAGGGGCAGTGCGCGCCGATATTGCCGATCAGCCAGGTGCCGAATCCGCCGAGCACCCAGATGATGGCGGTGGCGCCGATGAAGCGCCCCATGCCCGCCAGGGTCATCAGGAAACCGAGCACCAACGCGGGCACCGTGTTGGCGATCAGGTGCGGCCAGCCGCCGTGCAGCAGCGGCGCCCACAGGATCCCCCACAGCCCGTCGGTCTGCAGCGGCCGGATGCCGTCGTTGTCGAGGCGGTGCCCCATGGCGGTGTCGACGATCTCCACGACGTAGAGCAGTGCGACGAAACCGATGACCGTCGCACCGCCGACCACCCAGGCCGGCTTCTTCTTCGGCTCGGGGGTGACCGGGTAATTCATGCCCACAACTGCCCTTCCAACGCGTCCTCTGCGTCATCGAGGCTACCGGCGTAGGCACCGGTGGACAGATACTTCCAGCCGGCGTCGCACACGGTGAACGCGATATCGGCGCGTTCACCGGCCTTGATCGCCTTGGCCGCCATGCCCAGCGCGGCGTGYAGGATCGCGCCGGTGGAGATGCCCGCGAAGATGCCTTCCACCTGCACGATCTCCCGGGTCCGCTTGACGGCGTCGAAGGCACCCACCGAGAACCGGGTGGTCAGCACCTCCGGGTCGTAGAGCTCGGGCACGAAACCCTCGTCGATGTTGCGCAGCGCGTACACGCCTTCGCCGTAGCGGGGCTCGGCGGCCACGATCTGAATCCCGGGCACCCGCTCGCGCAGGAACCGACCGGTGCCCATCAGCGTGCCGGTGGTGCCGAGCCCGCCGACGAAGTGGGTGATCTCCGGCAGGTCGGCCAGCAATTCGGGCCCGGTCCCCTCGTAGTGCGCCGCGGCGTTGGCGGGGTTGCCGTACTGGTAGAGCATCACCCACGAAGGGTTCTGCGCGGCAAGCTCTTTGGCGTGCGCGACGGCGGTGTTCGAGCCGCCCTCGGCCGCACTGAAGATGATCTTGGCGCCGTAGAGCTCCAGGAGCTGGCGTCGCTCGATCGAGGTGTTCTCCGGCATCACGCAGATCAGCCGGTAGCCCTTGAGCAGCGCCGCCATGGCCAGGGAGATGCCGGTGTTGCCGCTGGTCGGCTCCAGCAGGGTGTCGCCGGGTTTGATGAGCCCGTCGCGCTCGGCCTGCTCGATCATCCGCAGCGCGGGCCGGTCCTTGATGGAGCCGGTGGGGTTGCGATCTTCCAGCTTGGCCCACAGCCGCACGTGCGGGCCGTTCTCGTCTTCGTCCCAGCGCGGCGAAAGCCGCTGCAGGCCGACCAGTGGGGTGTTTCCCAGCGCCTGCAGCAGCGAGTCGTATCGCGTCAAGGCTTACCCACCTGCAACGGCGGGCAGGATCGTCACCGAATCACCGTCGGCGATCACGGTTTCCAGGCCACCGGAGAACCGGACGTCCTCATCGTTGACGTAGATGTTGACGAAGCGGTGCAACTTGCCGTTGTCCACCAGGCGCTCGGAGATCCCCGAGTAGTTGCTCTCGAGATCGGCGATGATGGCCTGCAAGGTGTCACCGGCGGCGTTCACCCGCTTCTCCCCGCCGGTGTGGGTGCGCAAGATGGTGGGGATCGACACGACTACTGACACGGTGGCTCCTTTTATCCGTACTGCTCGACGATGCTGACAGGTTCTTCGGTGACGACGCCGTCGAGGATGCGATAGCTGCGCAGTTCGTGCACCTCGGGGTCGCGGGTGGAGATGAGCACATAATGGGCGTCGGGCTCTGCGGCGATCGCGACGTCGGTGCGGCTCGGATAGGCCTCGGTCCCTGTGTGCGAGTGATAGATCACCACTGGCACTTCGTCGGCCTCGTCCATCGCCTTCCACACCCGGAGGTGCTCCATGGAGTCAAACCGGTAGAACGTCGGGGACCGCTCGGCATTGACCATCTGGATGAAACGCTCAGCGCGATCCGAACCCTCCGGTCCGGCGATCACACCGCACGCTTCGTCGGGATGGTCGGCGCGCGCGTGGGCGACCATGGCGTCCACCAGATCGGCGCGGATCACCAGCACGTCAAGACTCCGTTTCTCGGGGGAACGCTCCGGGCAACAGGCCCCGGTAGGTGGGTATTCCGGCGATCGACTCCGCTGCCAGCACACCGACCAGTACGGCACGGGCCAGGCAGTCGGCCGCGGCGGCGCCGATCGCGGTGAGCAGCGCCGTCTCCGGTGACATCGCAGTCGGGACCTTCTCCGACGGCGGCACCTGCACCGCCCCGGTGGCCAGCGCGAACACGGTGTCACCGTCCACCGGAGTGTGCGCCGGACGGATGGTGTGGGCAAGTCCGTCCTGGGCCGCGATGGCGATGCGGCGACACCCGGCCGGGCTGATCGCCGCGTCGGTGGCGACGACGGCGATGGTGGTGTTCAGCGGGCCGCTCTTCTTGTCGAGGCCGGCGAAGTCGGCCACCTCGTCGGGCGGCGGCGCGGTCAATCCGAACGCGGCGATGAGGTCGGCCATCCAGGGCAGCCCGGTGGCCGGGTCGATCACATTGCCCCCGGAGTTGACGGCGACGACCGCCCCCACCGTCACCCCGATATCGGGCAGGGTCAGCGAGGCGGTACCGATCCCGCCCTTGAGGACGCCGGCGCGGGCTCCGGCCCCGGCACCGACGTTGCCGACCGCCACGCGGTCGCCGGCGGACTGCACGGCGGTATACCCGAACTCCGCGCCCGGGCGGCAGCCCCAACCGCCGACCGGCAGATCGAAGATGACCGCGCCCGGCACGATCGGCACCACGCCGCCGTCCATCGACACACCGCGGCCATGCTCCTCGAGCCAGGTCATCACGCCGTCGGCGGCGGCCAGTCCGTAGGCGCTGCCGCCGGTGAGCAGCACCGCATCGACGTGGCGGACGCTGTTCGACGGGTCCAGCAGATCGGTCTCGCGGCTGCCCGGGGCCCCGCCCCGGCAGTCCACCGCACCGACCGTGCCCTCCGGCGCCAACACGACGGTGCTGCCGCACGCCCATCCCGAGCCCAGCGTGGCGTCATCGTCGATCCGGTGGTGATGACCGACCCGGATGCCGGCAACATCGGTGATGGAGCCGAAATCGGTCACGGACGCGACCCCATGAGGCTGAGCACCAGGTACTCCTGCAGCACCGTCAGCCACTGATACACGTCGAGGTGGCCGGCCATCGGATGCCCGACGGGCAGTTGGTCGAGGCCTTCGGGACCGATCTCCAGCATCGCACCGAGTGCAAGCCGCACATCGTTGACCGACGAGGCCCAGGCTTGCGCGTCGTCCTCGGAGAGCTCGAACTTCCCGCCACCCTCCGGCATGGTGTCCAGCAGGCGTTGCGCCGCTTGCCGTTTCGCATCGATGATGGCCGGCTCATGCAGGCTGCGCAGCGCACTGTTCAAGCTGTCGGCCGCCGCGGAGCCCGCGGGATGGCCGTTGCGGGACCGGAAGAAGTCCGGCAGCAACCGTTTCATCGTCTCGTCCTCGGGCGGCGACGAATGCCCGGTCCGGATCCCGGTGATTTCGCTGAGTTCGTCAGCCGGAGCGGCAGATTCGCGATCGTCGAGCATCCCGGTCAGCGATGTCACCAGATTGCGCAGCAGCGCAGCCTCGTGGGCGGCCAGCGAAGACCGGAATCGGGGTCCGTCGGCACCGTCGATCCGCTTCCATTTCCGCACGATCAGCGGTCCTGCTGCATGGTGGCCCACAACCCGGCGGAGTGCAGCTTGGTGACGTCGACCTCCATCGACTCACGGCTGCCGGCCGAGACGACGGCCTTGCCCTCGGTGTGCACCTGCATCATGAGTTTGGTGGCGTGCGGTTCGGAGTAGCCGAACAGTTTCTGGAACACGTAGGTCACATACGACATCAGATTGACCGGGTCGTCCCACACGACCGTCACCCAGGGACTGTCCGTGGCGGCGTCTTCGCGGCGGTCGACGTCGGCCGCCGTGTCCTCCCGGGTACCCGGCTTGGTCCGCGCTGGGGTAACCATGACGCACAGGATACCGGGGGCCGACTGCACGCCCGAACCGGAACGGTACCGATACGGTGAGATCGTGAGCGATGGCGTGAGCACAGCACTGCTGACGGACAAATACGAGTTGACCATGCTCGCGGCTGCGCTGCGCGACGGCTCGGCCCACAAGCGCTGCACCTTCGAGGTGTTCGCGCGACGGCTGCCCGAGGGGCGGCGCTACGGAGTCGTCGCCGGCACCGGGCGCTTCGTGGAAGCGCTGGCGCAGTTCACCTTCGACGAGCGAACCCTGGCGGCGGTGTCCGACTTCCTGGACGCCGACACGTGCGCGTTCCTGTCGGATTTCCGGTTCACCGGCGATGTGCACGGTTACCCGGAGGGTGAGCTCTACTTCCCGAACTCGCCGGTGCTCTCGGTGCGCGGCAGCTTCGCCGAGTGCGTCGTCCTGGAAACCCTGGCGCTGTCCATCCTCAATCACGACAGCGCCATCGCCTCGGCCGCGGCCAGGATGGTGGCGGCAGCCGGTGGCCGTCAGCTCATCGAGATGGGTTCGCGGCGCACCCATGAGGAGGCCGCCGTTGCCGCGGCTCGGGCGGCCTGGATCGCCGGATTCAACGGCAGCTCCAACCTGGCCGCCCAGCAGCGCTACGGGGTTCCGGCGCTGGGCACCAGCGCGCATGCCTTCACCCTGCTGCACACCACCGCCGACGGAACAGATGGCGCCGCCGCGCGAGATCTGTCAGAACGCTCCGCGTTCCGGGCACAGGTCGACGCGCTCGGTGTCGGCACCACCCTGCTGGTGGACACCTACGACATCACCGCCGGCGTCGCCAACGCCATCGCGGTCGCCGGCCCCGAACTGGGGGCGGTGCGGATCGACTCCGGTGAACTCGCCGTGCTGGTCCGCCAGGTGCGCGACCAGCTGGACAGTCTCGGCGCCACCGGCACCAAGATCGTGGTCTCCAGCGACCTCGACGAGTTCGCCATCGCCGCGCTGCGGGCCGAACCCGTGGACAGTTACGGCGTCGGCACCTCGCTGGTCACCGGCTCGGGCGCACCGACCGCCGGCATGGTCTACAAGCTCGTCGAGGTCGACGGCATCACCGTGCAGAAACGCAGCGCGCACAAGGCGTCTGCGGGCGGCAGCAAGCAGGCGCTGCGGGTCGCCAAGCCGTCCGGGACCGTCGTGGAAGAGGTCGTCTATCCGGCGGGCCACCCACCGGTGACCGAAGACGGCTTCAGCGCCCGGCCGTTGTCGGTCGAAATGGTCCGGAGCGGGCAGCCCGTGCACAAGCACGACCTCGAGGAGGCCCGCGCCCGGGTGGCGGCCGGGCTCGGCAGCCTGCCGTGGGACGGTCTCAAACTGTCCAGGGGCGAGCCGGCCATCCCGACCCGCGTCGTGGCACCGGACAAACCCCCGTCGTGACCAAGAGCTCAGTCACCGAATTGCTCGCCTCGGCGGTCGCGGCGCTCGGCGGGGCACAGCGGCCCGGCCAGGTCGAGATGGCGCAGGCCGTCACCGAGGCGTTCGACACCGGCCGCCATCTCGCCGTGCAGGCCGGCACCGGCACCGGCAAGTCGCTGGCCTATCTGGTGCCGTCCATCGCGCGGGCGGTCGCGGCCAACGAACCCGTGGTGGTGTCCACCGCCACCATCGCCCTGCAACGGCAGCTGGTGGACCGCGACCTGCCCCGGCTCGCCGACGCCCTCGCCGGCCTGCTCCCCCGGCGCCCCACCTTCGCGCTGCTGAAGGGACGCGGAAATTACCTGTGCCTGAACAAGATTCACAACGGCAGTACCACCGAATCGACGGAGGACCGCCCGCAGGAGGAACTGTTCGACGCGGTCGCCGCCACCGCGCTGGGACGCGATGTGCAGCGTTTGACGAGCTGGTCCTCCGACACCGAGACCGGTGACCGCGACGACCTTGTCCCCGGGGTGCCGGACAGGTCCTGGGGCCAGGTCAGCGTGTCGGCGCGCGAATGCATCGGGGTGTCACGCTGCCCGTTCAGCACCGACTGTTTCTCGGAGAAGGCCCGCGCCAAGGCCGGCAACGCCGATGTGGTGGTCACCAATCACGCGCTACTGGCGATCGACGCGATCGCCGATGCCTCGGTGCTGCCCGAACACGACCTGCTGGTGGTCGACGAGGCGCACGAACTGGTCGACCGGGTCACCAGCGTGGCCACCGGGGAACTCTCGGCCACCGTGCTCGGCGCGGCGCAGCGACGGATCGGCAGGCTGGTCGCCGACGAACTCTCCGACCGCATGGAGGCCGCCGGGGCCAACCTGGCCTCGGCCATCTACGACGCCGAACCCGGGCGCATCGACCACCTCGACGACGAGCTGGCCACCTACCTGACGGCGCTGCGCGACGCGGCGTTCACCATCCGGTCCGCGATCGACACCACCCCCACGGACCCGCAGGCGGCCGCCGCGCGCACCGAGGCCGTCACCGCGGTGACCGAGATCGGCGATATCGCGGCACGCATCCTGGACTCGTTCGGCCCGGCGATCCCCGACCGCTTCGACGTGGTGTGGCTCGACCACGAGGAGAACCATCGGGGCGGCGGAGGAAAACGGGCCATCCTGCGGGTGGCGCCGCTGTCGGTGTCAGGGTTGTTGCGCACCAGGCTCTTCGAACAATCCACCGCGGTGCTGACCTCGGCGACACTGACCATCGGTGGCAACTTCGACGGGATGGCCGCGGCCTGGGGACTGTCCGGCGGGGAAGGCAAGACCACATGGCGCGGTCTGGACGTCGGGTCGCCGTTCGACCATGCCAAGTCCGGAATCCTCTACGTGGCCAAACACCTGCCCCCGCCCGGGCGTGACGGCACCGGCTCGCCGGCCCAGCTCGACGAGATCGAGGCGCTGATCAACGCCGCCGGCGGGCGCACCCTTGGCCTGTTCTCCTCGATGCGCGCGGCCAAGGCGACCGCCGAGGTGATGGCCGAACGCCTCTCGACGCCGGTGCTGTGCCAGGGCGAGGACACCACCGCCGCCCTGGTGCAACGGTTCGCCGACGACGAGGAGACCTCGCTGTTCGGCACCCTGTCGCTCTGGCAGGGCGTCGACGTGCCCGGGCGCACGCTGTCGCTGGTGCTGATCGACCGGATTCCGTTCCCGCGTCCCGATGATCCACTGCTGACCGCACGCCAGCGCGYCATCGCCGCGCGCGGCGGCAACGGATTCATGGCGGTGGCGGCCAACCACGCCGCGCTGCTGCTGTCCCAGGGGGCGGGCCGGCTACTGCGCCGGGTCGACGATCGCGGCGTCGTCGCGGTGCTGGATTCCCGGATGGCGACGGCCCGCTACGGCGGTTATCTGCGCTCATCGCTGCCGCCGTTCTGGGCGACGACCGATCACGATCGCGTCATCGCCGCGCTGGGCCGGCTGACCGCTCGGCCCGGATAACCGCCACCACCGGCAGATTTTCACTATCCTGGCTGCACAAACGCGGCAGGCCCGTCCGGGCGCACCGAAAGGCGGGGCACCATATGAGGCGCCGACAGTTGACGGGTGCGGCGCTGGTCGCCTGCATCGCGCTCCTGCTCAGTGGGTGTGGACAGGAACTGCAGGGCAACGCGGTGTCGGTGTTCGCCGACCCGTTCCGGGTGGCGGGTATGCCCGCCACCGACGGACCGACCGGTCTGCGCGATGACGCCGCCGAACCCACCCGTGAGGTGACCGATACCGACGGCGGCGAGATCGACCACCTCGCGGTCAGCTCGATCAGTGACATCGAGGAGTTCTGGGAGACGGCCTACCCCGAGACCTTCGATGACGACTTCACTCCGGTGTCCGACGTGATCTCCTGGGACGCAGATGGTTTCGACGGCGTCTTTTGCGACACCGACACCTACAACCTGGTCAACGCCGCGTTCTGCCACGAGGACGAGACGATCGGCTGGGACCGCGGCGTGCTGCTGCCCTCGCTGCGCCGGGCCAACGGCGACATGGCCGTCACCATGGTGCTGGCCCACGAGTACGGCCACGCGGTGCAGGAACAGGCGGGGATGGTCACCAGGTCGACGCCGACCCTGGTGTCCGAACAGCAGGCAGACTGCCTGGCCGGGGTCTACATGCGCTGGGTCGCCGAAGGGAACTCACCGCGGTTCACACTGTCCACCGGTGACGGGCTGAACAACCTGCTGGCCGCGATGATCGCGTTCCGCGACCCCCTGCTCAGTGAGGGCGACTCCGACGTCGGCGACGATGAACACGGTTCGGCGTTCGAGCGGGTGTCGGCATTCCAGTTCGGGTTCACCGACGGCGCCGGGTCCTGCGCGACGATGGACCCCGCGGAGATCAAACAGCGCCGCGGCGATCTGCCGGTGTTGTTGCCGGAGGACCAGTCCGGGGAGCTGCAGATCACCGAGGACTCGGTGCGTTCCATCATGGACGCGATGGAGATCCTGTTCGACCCGGCCGAGCCACCCGAACTCACCTTCGAGCCGCAGGACTGTCCGGACGCCGATTCCGATGCGCCGGTGACGTTCTGCCCGGCCACCAACACGATCGCGGTGGACCTGCCGGCACTGGAGATGCTCGGCGCGCAATCCGATGACGAGGACACCGGGCTGGTCACCGGGGACAACACCGGATATTCGGTGCTGGTGTCGCGGTACATGCAGTCGATCCAGCATCAGCACGGCGGCGTCGCCCTGAACACGGCGCAGGCCGCGCTGCGCACCGCGTGCCTGACCGGGGTCGCGACCACGAAGATGGTCGACGAGGTGAACACCCCGGACGGCAACACGATTCAGCTCACCGCGGGCGATGTGGACGAGGCGGTGTCCGGCATCCTGCTCAACGGTCTGGCCGCCAGCGACGTGAACGGTGAATCGGTGCCGTCGGGCTTTTCCCGGATCGATGCGTTCCGGGTGGGTGTGCTCGGCGAGCAGGACCGCTGCTTCAAGCGGTTCCCCTGACGGCGGGCGGCCGCGCAGCGACTCGGGGTGGCTGGATCAGACCACCTTGGTCTCGCCGTAATAGGCCAGCACCGAATCGGATTCGTCCGTCGAGCGGGTCAGGAACGCAAACGAGCGGATGAAGGACTGGCCAACGCACCCGTCGATCTTGACCTGGAAATTGCTCACCAACACCCACGGGTTGGACCCCCGGAACTCCTTCTCGGTCACCGGGACCATGTTGATGATGCCGGGCTTCAGCCCGACGGCCACACCACCCACGACCGGGGTGGTCAGCACCGGGACCAGCCCGTCGAGTCCCGGTGATGCCACCTCGATACCGGCCAGGCCGAGTGACGGGGACATGCCCGCGGTGCCGGTGAGGGTGACACCGTTCGATGTGCTCATGTCGACACCGCAACCGATCTGGTAGCCGACCTCCAGCACACCTTCGGGGATCTCACCGCCTTCGGGCCCGGAAATGTTCCCGGTGAAGGTGCCGCCGACGATGTAGCTGCGCGACGACAGTGCGGTGGTCAGCGGTGCGGCGATCAGTTGGGTCTCGTTGACCGCGGACAGCGTCAGCCTCCAGCCGTCCGGTGTCTCGGTGCTCGTCGGCGGTGGGGAGGCCACCAAACCGTGCAGCTGTGGTTGAGGCTGCGGCGCCGCGACCGAGGCGGGCTGCATCATCGGGGCGAGCGGAGGCTCCAGGGCGGGGTCGACGGCGGGCGCGAACACCGGGTCGACATCGGGCTCGTTCGGGTCGATGCCTGGGTCCCCCGCAGCGACCGGGGCGCACAGCACGGCGGCCGCCACCACCACGGTGAACAGGGCAAAGGGCCGTGGCACGACAAACCCCGCAGTAGGCACCTCGAGGAACTTACATCGCCTATGTAACTCTGCGGCCACGACAAGGACACGGCCGGTGCGGGACTCAGCCGACCGGCAACCGCCACAGGTATCCGGCTTCCATCGCCACCCACAGCGCACCGTCACCGGCGATGGCCAGCCCGTGCGGTTCGCCGTTCTCGATCAGGTCGATCGTGCTCACCTCGCCGTCGGCCGTGATCCGGGCGATCTGGTCGGACCCCCACAGGCTGACCCACACCCCACCGGACGGATCGGCGACCACGGCGTGCGGCTTGCCGGGCAGGTCGAGTTCCTGGATGGCCTCACGGGTGGGAATCCGGCCGACCTTGTCGGCGAGAATCTCGGTGAACCAGATGGCGTCGTCGTGGGTGGCGGCGATCCCGACCGGTCCGGACCGTGGCGTGGGCACCTCGCGTACCCGTAGCGAGCCGGACGGTTCGAGCCGGCCGACCGCGTTGGCCTCGTTGAGGGTGAACCACAGGGCGCCGTCGGGGCCCGCGGTGATCATCGACGGCATGCCGCCGGGGGTGGCCACCTCGGTGACCGTGCCGTCGACGTCGACTCTGCCGATCACGCCGGAATTCATCGCGGTGAACCACAGGGCGCCGTCGGGACCCGCGGTGATGCCGAAAGGCGCGCTGCCGGAGGGCATTTCGACCTCGCTGAGCACACCGGCGGTGGTGATCCGGCCGATCCGGTCATCGCCGTTACGGGTGAACCACAAGGCACCGTCCGGGCCGGCGGTGATGATCGAGGGCCTACTGTCCGGCGCGACGTCGTAGACGGTCACATCGCCGGCTGCGGTGACGCGGGCGATCTGCCCGCTGTGCACCAGGGTCACCCACATGGCTCCGTCGGGACCCGCGGCCAGCGCGTACGGCCCGCTGGGGAGGTCGACCACCAGGATCTGGTTCATGTCCTCCTCGCTCCGCTCGCCCACCCTCACGCCAGGGTGACCAGCGCCAGTTCGTTCTCCCCGGCCAGCAGGCGGTGGTGCGGCAGCACCCGCACCGTGTAGCCGACCGGACCGGCCAGCGGCAGCGGCGTGGTCGTGGAGAAGATCTGGTTACCACCCACGGTGCCGGTGTGCGTCATCGCCACCTTCACCGGGTCCTGCAGGATGTCGCCGCTGTCGACCCGACCCACGACCGCCTGCACGACGACTTCGTCGGGCGCCAGCCCGGCCAGATACACCGATGCGGTGAGCGTCAGTTCACTGCCGATCAGCGGCGTGTCGGGCAGACCGTAACTGTCCACATCGGTGATCTGGATCTTCGACCATTCCTGTTGCGCCCGTGAACGATACGCAGCCAACTGGCGTGCCGCGCCGAACGGCACCCCGGTGGAGTCCTCGGTCGGCTCGATGGTGGCGCGCAAGGATTTCGCCGCAGGCGCGTAGTACTTCTCGGTGTAGTCGCGGACCATGCGCGAGGCGAGCACCTTGGGCCCGAGTGCCTGCAGGGTGTGGCGCACCATCTCCACCCAACGGGACGGCACGCCGTGTTCGTTGCGGTCGTAGAACGTGGTGGTCACCGAGGATTCGAGGAGCTCATACAGCGCGCCGGCCTCGATATCGTCGCGGCGGCTCTCATCGGCAAGCCCGTCGGCGGTCGGGATCTCCCAGCCGTTCTCGCCGTCGTACCACTCGTCCCACCAGCCGTCGCGGATGGACAGGTTCAGCCCGCCGTTGAGAGCGCTCTTCATGCCCGAGGTACCGCAGGCCTCCAGCGGGCGCAGCGGGTTGTTCAGCCAGACATCACAGCCCCAGTACAGCAGCCGGGCCATCGACATGTCGTAGTCCGGCAGGAAGGCGATCCGGTGCCTCACGTCCGCACGGTCGGCGAACCGCACGATCTGCTGGATCAGCGCCTTGCCACCGTCATCGGCGGGGTGGGACTTGCCCGCGACGATCAGCTGCACCGGACGGTCGGCGTCGAGCAGCAGCCGCTCCAACCGCTCCTGATCGCGCAGCATCAACGTCAACCGCTTGTAGGTGGGCACCCGGCGGGCGAACCCGACGGTCAGCACATCGGGATCGAATGCTGTTGCGATCCAGCTCAGTTCAGCCTCCGAGGCACCTCGCTCCAGCCAGGAACGACGCAGTCGTGCGCGCACGTCCTCGATGAGCTGACCGCGCAGCTCGGAGCGGATCCGCCATAGATGACCGGCGTCGACCTGCTGCAGTTTGTGCCAGGTGTCCGCTTCGCTGAGCGAGCCGAGGTCGTCACTGCCGATCAGTTCGCGGGCCAGTTCCACCCATTGCGGCGCCGCCCACGTGGGTGCGTGCACACCGTTGGTGATTGAACCGATCGGCACCTCACCCGGGTCGAAGCCCGGCCACAGCTCGTTGAACATCGCCCTGCTGACCCGGCCGTGCAGCAACGACACCCCATTGGCCCGCTGGGCCAGCCGCAGACCCATGTGTGCCATGTTGAACTTCGACGGATCGTCCTCGGCACCGAAGGCGAGCACCCGTTCCAGCGGGACACCCGGCAGCAGCCGGGTATCTGACTCATGCTCTTCGCGCGAGCGCTCATCGGTCACATGCTCTTCGCGCAAGCGCTCATCGGCGAAATACCGGGTCACCATGTCGACGGGGAACCGGTCGATACCGGCGGGCACCGGGGTGTGGGTGGTGAACACCGTGGACGACCGGACCACCGTGAGTGCGGTGTCGAAGTCGAGTCCGGCGTCGATCAGCTCGCGGATCCGCTCCACCCCGAGGAAACCGGCATGCCCCTCGTTCATGTGGAACACCTCCGGGGCGGGTAGCCCCTCCACCTCGGTGTAGGCCCGGATGGCGCGGACACCGCCGATACCGGCCAGAATCTCTTGTTTGATCCGGTGTTCCTGGTCACCGCCGTAGAGCCGGTCGGTCACCCCGCGCAGATCGTGCTCGTTCTCGCCGATATCGGAATCGAGCAGCAGCAATGGGATTCGGCCGACCTGGGCGACCCAGACATGCGCGAACAGTTGCCTGCCGTCGGGCATGGCGAGTTCGATGAGCACGGCCTGGCCCTCGGCGTCGGTCAGCAGCCTCAGCGGGAGCCCCTGCGGGTCCAGCGACGGATAGGTCTCGTGCTGCCAACCGTCGGCGGTCAGCGACTGCCGGAAGTACCCCGACCGGTAGTACAGCCCGACCGCGATCAGCGGCAGCCCCAGATCCGAGGCGGATTTCAGGTGGTCACCGGCCAGGATGCCCAGACCGCCGGAGTAGTTGGGCAGCACCTCGGCCACACCGAACTCCATGGAGAAATAGGCGATTCCGTTGGGCAGCTCCACCCCGTCGCCCGCCTGGTGCTGATACCACAACGGGCGGCTCAGATAGTCGTCCAGATCCGCGGCGAGCGCGTCGACACGCTGCAGGAATCCCTCGTCGACGGCGAGCTCGTCCAGACGTCGCGGACTGACCAGACCGAGTAGCGCCACCGGATCGGCACCGACCTGGTCCCACAGCGTCGCATCGATGGCGGCGAACAGGTCCTGCGTCGGTTTGTGCCATGACCAGCGCAGGTTGACCGACAATTTCTCCAGTGCGGAGAGCCGCTCGGGGAGATGTGCTCGGACCGTGAATCTGCGGAGGGCTTTCACGCGGCTCCACCTTACTGACCGACCCGCGGTGCGGCCCGGAGGTGTCGCTTCGGTCACCGGAGTCATCTCATCTCGCCCCCCGATGTGTCCCTGACACTAGGTTGGGTACTCACAGTCGGTAACGAGCGCGTCGAGGCAGAAACACAGAGACCAGACGGACCGCGGTCACCGAAGTCGGGGCCGCGCCGAGTGAGGAGATTCGTGCGTGACCGGTCGTATCGGAATCGATGACGTCGCGCCCGCGCTGTCCGGTGGACGATTTCCCGCCAAGGCGGTAGTCGGCGAAGTGGTACCGGTGCGGGCAACGGTGTGGCGGGAGGGTCACGACGCGGTGTCGGCCACGCTCGTGGTGCGCTATCACGGCACGGCCTATCCTCAGCTGGCCCCGGACCCGCCGGGTTTGGTCTCGGAGCCCTCACCCCCGGTGACGCCGCCGCGGATCAAACCACTGGTGCTGCCGATGACACCCGGCCGCACACCCGATGTGCTGCACGGTCAGTTCACCCCGGACCAGGTCGGCATGTGGACCTTCCGAGTCGACGGCTGGGGCGATCCGATCGCCACGTGGCGCAAGGGCGTGACCGCCAAGCTCGACGCCGGCCAGGGTGAAACCGAACTGAACAACGATCTGCTCATCGGTGCTCAGCTGCTGGAGCGGGCCGCCACCGGCGTGCCACGCGAGCAGCGCCGACCGCTGGTCGATGCCGCGGCCGCGCTGCGCGAACCGGGTGATCCGTTCACCCGTGCCGGCGCCGCCCTGTCTCCCGCCATCGCCGATCTGCTGGATCGCTATCCGCTGCGCGAACTGCTCACTCGCGGTGAGCAATTCGGAGTGTGGGTCGATCGGCCGCAGGCCCGCTTCTCGGCCTGGTACGAACTGTTCCCGCGTTCCACCGGCGGCTGGGACAGCAACGGCAAACCGGTGCACGGCACCTTCGCCACCGCCGCCAAGGATCTCCCCCGGGTCGCCCGGATGGGCTTCGACGTCGTGTATCTGCCCCCGATCCACCCGATCGGCAAGGTGCACAGAAAAGGGCGCAACAACAGCGTGACCGCGGCCGAGGGCGACGTCGGCTCCCCGTGGGCGATCGGAAGCACCGAGGGTGGTCATGACGCCATCCACCCCGACCTCGGCACCATCGAGGACTTCGACGACTTCGTCGCGGCCGCAGCCGATCAGGGACTGTCGGTCGCACTCGATCTCGCGCTGCAGTGCGCGCCAGATCACCCCTGGGCGCAGGCACATCCGGAGTGGTTCACCGTGCTGCCCGACGGCACCATCGCCTATGCGGAGAATCCGCCGAAGAAGTATCAGGACATCTACCCGCTGAACTTCGACAACGACCCGGCCGGGCTCTACGCCGAGGTGCTCCGGGTGGTGCGGTACTGGATATCGCACGGCGTCAAGATCTTCCGGGTGGACAACCCGCACACCAAGCCGCCCAACTTCTGGGCGTGGCTGATCGGCAAGGTCAAGGACGAGGATCCCGACGTGCTGTTCCTCGCCGAGGCCTTCACCCGGCCGGCGCGGTTGTACGGTCTGGCCAAACTGGGCTTCACCCAGTCCTATTCGTACTTCACCTGGCGCACCGCCAAGTGGGAACTCATCGAGTACGGCGAACAGATCGCCGAGTATGCCGACTGCGCGCGCCCGAACCTGTTCGTCAACACCCCGGACATCCTGCACGAAAGCCTGCAACACGGCGGTCCCGGCATGTTCGCCATCCGGGCGGTACTGGCCTCGACCTTCAGTTCGGTGTGGGGCGTGTACTCGGGTTTCGAGCTGTTCGAGCACCGGGCGGTGCGCGAAGGCAGCGAGGAATACCTGGACTCGGAGAAATACGAGCTGCGTCCACGCGATTTCGAGGCGGCGGTGGCCACCGGCCAGTCGCTGGAGCCGTTCATCGGCAGGCTCAACGAGATCCGGCGGCTGCACCCGGCGCTGGAGCAGCTGCGCACCATCAAGTTCCACCACGTCGACAATGACGCGATCCTGGCCTACAGCAAGTTCGATCCGGTCACCGGTGACTGTGTGCTGGTGGTGGTGACCCTCAACCCGTTCGGCCCCGAGGAAGGCACCGTCTGGCTGGACATGGCAGGCCTGGGCATGGAGCCCTACGACCGATTCTGGGTGCGAGATGAAGTCACCGGTGACGAATACCACTGGGGCCAGGCCAATTACGTGCGCCTGGACCCGGGACGGGCGGTTGCACACATCCTCAACATGCCTTTGATCCCGTACGAATCTCGACTGAGCCTCTTACGGAGGGAGTGAGTAAATCTTGACTCAAACCAACCCCAACACCAGCATTCACCTGCGCCCCGGTGCGAACGACCTGCACCGGCTGAGCGCCGGCGAGCATCACGACCCGCACTCGATCCTGGGCGCGCACGAATACGGCGACCACACGGTCATCCGCGCGCTGCGCCCGCACGCCGAGTCGGTGACCGCGCTGATCGGCGGTGAGCGCTATCCGCTGAATCACCTGGAGGCAGGCCTGTTCGCGGGCGCAGTACCGTTCACCGACCTGATCGACTACCGCCTCGAGGTGCAGTACCCCGACGCCCCGGCCATCACGGTCGCCGATGCCTACCGATTCCTGCCCACCCTCGGCGAGATCGACCTGCACCTGTTCGCCGAGGGTCGCCACGAGCGACTGTGGGAAACCCTGGGCGCGCACCGCCGCAGCTTCACCACGCCGGATGGCGTGGTGGAGGGTTACTCGTTCGCGGTCTGGGCGCCGAACGCCAAGGGCATCAGCCTGATCGGCGAGTTCAACCACTGGGACGGCGGCCAGGCACCGATGCGGGTGCTGGGCTCGACCGGCGTCTGGGAACTGTTCTGGCCCGATTTCCCCGAAGACGGCCTCTACAAGTTCCGGGTCCACGGGGTCGACGGCTCGGTCAGCGACCGGGCGGATCCATTCGCCTTCGCCGCCGAGGTGCCGCCACGGACGGCGTCGCGGGTCAACACCAGTGACTACAGCTGGAACGACGATGAATGGATGGCCGGGCGCGCGCTGCGCAATCCGGTCTTCGAACCGATGAGCACCTACGAGGTGCACCTGATGTCGTGGCGGCCGGGCCTGACCTACCGCGAGTTGGCGGTCGAACTCACCGACTACCTCGTCGAGCACGGTTTCACCCACGTCGAGATGCTGCCGGTCGCGGCGCATCCGTTCAGCGGTTCCTGGGGTTACCAGGTGACCTCCTACTACGCACCCACACCGCGCCTGGGCAGTCCCGACGATCTGCGCTATCTGATCGACACGCTGCACCAGGCCGGCATCGGCGTGATCATCGACTGGGTGCCCGCGCACTTCCCGAAGGACGCCTGGGCGCTGGGCCGTTTCGACGGGACCGCGCTCTACGAGCACTCCGATCCGCGGCGCGGCGAGCAACTCGATTGGGGCACCTACGTTTTCGACTTCGGGCGCCCCGAGGTCCGGAACTTCCTGGTGGCGAACGCGCTGTACTGGTTACAGGAGTACCACGTCGACGGCCTGCGGGTCGACGCGGTGGCATCAATGCTGTACCTGGACTACTCGCGGCCGGCCGACGGCTGGACGCCCAACATCTACGGCGGTCGGGAGAACCTGGAGGCGGTGCAGTTCCTGCAGGAGATGAACGCCACGGTGCACAAGGTGACCCCCGGCATCGTCACGATCGCCGAGGAGTCGACCTCGTGGCCAGGCGTGACGAGACCGACCAACCTTGGCGGCCTTGGCTTTTCGATGAAGTGGAACATGGGCTGGATGAACGACACCCTGGAGTTCATCAAGCGCGACCCGATTCACCGCAGCTATCACCACCACGAGATCACCTTCTCGATGCTCTACGCGTTCAGCGAGAACTTCGTCCTGCCGATCAGCCACGACGAGGTGGTGCACGGCAAGGGCACGTTGTGGAGCCGGATGCCGGGCAACGACCACAACAAGGCAGCGGGCCTGCGCGGGCTGCTGGCCTACCAGTGGGCACACCCGGGTAAGCAGTTGCTGTTCATGGGCCAGGAGTTCGGCCAGCGCGCCGAATGGTCCGAGGAACGCGGTGTGGACTGGTATCAGCTGTCCGAGCAGAGCTTCTCGACCGGGATCTCGAATCTGGTGACCGATATCAACGCCCTCTACCGCAGCCGCCGGGCGCTGTGGTCCCGCGACACCGTGCCCGACGGCTACTCGTGGATCGACGCCAACGACTCGGCGAACAATGTGCTGAGCTTCCTGCGCTTCGGTGACGACGGCTCGACGCTGGCCTGCGTGTTCAACTTCTCCGGGAACGAGCATGGGCAGTACCGGCTGGGGCTGCCGCAGTCCGGGACGTGGCGGGAGGTGCTCAACACCGACGCCACCATCTACAACGGGTCCGGTATCGGCAACCTGGGATCGGTGGAGGCGACGGCCGAGCCGTGGCACGGGCGCCCTGCGTCGGCGGTCATGGCACTGCCACCGTTGGCCGCGCTCTGGTTCGAGCTGGAACAGTAGCCCCGCGAAACAGACACGAATGGCCCCTATTTCCTACGAAATAAGGGCCATTCGTGTGTTCTCGGGCAGTTGTCAGTAGAGCGCGTTCGCCAGCTTGCGGCGGGCCGCGATGACCTCCGGGTCGGCGGCGTCGAAGAGATCGAACAATTCGATCAGTCGGGTGCGGGCGGCGGTGCGCTCGTCCCCGGCGGTGGCTTTGATCAACGCGATCAGCCGGTCGAAGGCGGCTTCGACGTTCTGCTGCAGGATCTCGACGTCAGCGGCGGCGAAGGCGGCTTCGGCATCGCCGGGCGCCGCATCGGCCAGCGCCGGTGCCTCGACCGGTCGGGTCGTCGCCCGCTGCAGGAACGTGATCTGCCGAACCGCACCGATCGCCTCGGCGTCGGTGGGTTTGGCCGCCAGAATGGCCTCGTAGGCCGTCAGCGCCGCGTCGAAATCACCGTCGTCCAGGTAGGCGCGGGCCTGCTCCAACTCCGGGTCGGCCTGCTCGGGCTGTTCGGGGACCCCGCTGAGCTTGCCCGCCGTGGCGCTGATCAGTGAATCGATCCACTGACGCAACTGATCGGGCGGCTGCGGGCCCTGGAAGCTGGAGATCGGCTGACCGCCGGCCAGAGCCACCACGGTGGGTACTGCCTGCACGCCGAACATCTGCGCCACCCGCGGGGTGGTGTCGACGTTGACCATGGCCAGCGACCACGTGCCGCCATCGGTCTGGGCCAGGGCGCCCAGCGCCTCCCCCAACTGGACGCTTGCGTCGCTGCGCGGCGTCCACAGCAGGACGACGACCGGGATCTCGCTGGAACGGACCAGCACCTCGGCTTCCAGATTCGCCTCGGTGACCTGGACCGCGCCGGTCACCTCGGCGGGCGCCGCGGCACCCGGGGGCGGCGRCGGTGGCTGCTTGAGCGCGGAGAGATCGAATGCACCGGCCAGGGCCGGTCCGACGGAAGGGCGTGGGCGTGTCACGCCACCAAGTTTGGCACGTCCTCGCCGGCGCCGGCAGCGACGGTAGGTCCACCGATCCGGCCGGTCCGGTCGGCCCAGATGACGAAGATCACACTTCCCAGCGGCACGATGCTGCCCAGCAACGCCAGCACCCAGGTCACGACGTTCCATTTGCGCGCGATACCGACCAGCAGTGCGCCGACCAGGAAGGCCATGAAGATGCCACCGTGGATAGGGCCGAAGATCTTCACACCGATCTCGGTCTGCGGGGAACCGACGTACTTGAAGTACATCCCGACCAGCAGTCCGGCCCAGCTGAGTGCTTCCGCGATCGCGATGATCCGGAACCAGYCCGCCACGCTGCGGACGTCATAGTTGTTTGCCATGAGCGCCATTGTGCCGCAGCGGGCGGCCAGCTACTACATTGTGTCGTTGCTCAAACTGAGCGCATTCTCAGCGGTCAGGGACGGCGCAGGATCAGAGCGTCGCCCTGTCCGCCCGCGCCGCACAGCGCGGCGACGGCGTAGCCCGAGCCCTTGCGCGCCAGCTCCAGCGCCGCGTGCAGGGTGATGCGGGCACCGGAGGTGCCGATCGGGTGACCGATGGCGATCGCGCCGCCGTTGACGTTCACCTTCGCCGGGTCCACCCCGAGTTCCTTGGTGGACGCCAGCGACACCGCGGCGAACGCCTCGTTGATCTCGATGACATCGAGCTGATCGACGGTGATGCCCTCGCGCGCAATGGCCTTCTTGATGGCGTTGGCCGGCTGGCTCTGCAACGTCGAATCCGGGCCGGCCACCACACCGTGCGCACCGATCTCGGCCAGCCAGCTCAGCCCGAGTTCGGTGGCCTTGGCCTTGCTCATCACCACGACGGCAGCGGCGCCGTCGGAGATCTGGGAGGCCGAACCGGCAGTGATGGTGCCGTCCTTGCGGAAGGCCGGACGCAGCCCGCCCAGGGACTCCGCGGTGGTGTTCGCGCGGATGCCCTCATCCTCGTTGAACTCGATCGGGTCACCCTTGCGCTGCGGAATCTGCACCGGCACCACCTCGTCGGCGAAGACGCCGTCCTTCCACGCCGCGGCGGCCTTCTGATGCGACTGCGCGGCCAGTTCGTCCTGCTCGGCGCGGGTGAACTGGTCGACATCATTGCGCTGTTCGGTCAGCGCGCCCATCGGCTGATCGGTGAACACATCGTGCAGGCCGTCATAGGCCAGGTGATCCACCAGCGTGGTGTCGCCGTACTTGAAACCCTCGCGGCTCTTGGGCAGCAGATGGGGGGCCTGGCTCATCGATTCCTGGCCACCGGCGACCACCACCTCGAATTCCCCGGCGCGGATCAGCTGATCGGCCAGCGCGATGGCGTCGATTCCGGACAGGCACATCTTGTTGATGGTCAGCGACGGCACATCCCAGCCGATACCGGCGCCGACGGCGGCCTGGCGGGCGGGCATCTGCCCGGCACCGGCGGTCAGCACCTGGCCCATGATCACGTAGTCGACCAGCGACGCCGGGACCTGGGCTTTCTCCAGAGCTGCCTTGATCGCGAGGGCACCGAGGTCGCTGCCCGAGAAATCTTTCAGCGAGCCCATCAGCTTGCCGACGGGGGTCCGCGCTCCCGCAACGATCACCGAGGTCGTCATTTCCATCCTCCAAAGAATTTGTAACGGGCCTGAGAAGGCAAGTGTGGCCGATCACACAGGCATAAAAACTGCAATGTCAGGTTACTTTTACTCTATGACCACCGACCACGTCGATGCCCGCCCGGCACTCGCCAGCGCGCTGGTGACCGCGATCGATCACGTGGGTATTGCCGTGCCCGATCTGGATGCGGCCATCAAGTGGTATCACGACCACCTCGGCATGATCGTGCTGCACGAGGAGGTCAACGAGGACCAGGGCGTTCGCGAGGCCATGCTCTCGGTGCGCGGCTCGGCCAAGGACAGCGCACAGATCCAGCTGCTGGCCCCGCTGGACGAGTCCTCGACGATCGCCAAGTTCATCAGCACCCGCGGCCCCGGCCTGCAGCAGCTGGCCTACCGCACCAGCGATATCGACGCCCTCTCGGAACGGTTGCGCGCCGACGGTGTGCGCCTGCTCTACGACGCGCCGCGCCGGGGTACTGCGGACTCGCGGATCAACTTCATCCACCCCAAGGACGCCGGCGGGGTTCTCATCGAACTCGTCGAGCCCAAGGTCGACGCAGTTCATTAGAACGCCGCCCACTAGGACCAGCGTCTGGTCGGGCCGCGGTTGGCCCGGTTGTTCCAGCAGGACGTGTGCCAGTGCCTGCGGTCCTCGATATCACCGTATTCGACCGGCAGCACCACCACATGCGCGACTCCGGGCTGGATCTCATGATCGCAACCCGGGCACCGATAGGCCTTGGTGGCCCGTGCCGCCGACACCGTCTTGACCTCGTAGTCGTAGCCGTCCGGACCCGATTCCACGCGCCGCTGCGACAGCCACTGCGGCACCGGTCGGTCCGCACGACGGTCGGGGCGACGCCTTCCCACTAGAAACCGCTTCCCACTAGAACAGCCGGAACTCGTTGCTGTCCAGGCCGCGCATCTTGTCGTAATCGAGTATCACGCAACGAATTCCGCGGTCGGTGGCCAAGGTGCGGGCTTGCGGTTTGATCTGCTGGGCCGCGAAGACGCCACTGACCGGGGCCAGCAGGGTGTCGCGGTTGAGCAGTTCCAGATAACGGGTCAGCTGCTCGACGCCGTCGATCTCACCGCGGCGCTTGATCTCCACCGCCACCGACCGGCCGGTCTCGTCGCGGCACATCAGGTCGACGGGCCCGATCGCCGTCATGTACTCCCTGCGCACCAGTGTGAATCCGGTACCCAGCAGCTCGACATGTTCGGCGAGCAGCTCCTGCAGATGGGCTTCCACACCGTCCTTCACCAGGCCCGGGTCCACCCCGAGCTCATGGCTGGAGTCGTGCTCGATGTCCTCCACGGTGATACGCAGCTGCTCGCCGGCCTTGTTCTCCACCACCCAGACCGGCGCTGCCCCCTCGGTCAGCTCTTCCTGGGTCCAACACGGTGGGGTCATCCAGTTCAGCGGCTTGTAGGCGCGATCATCGGCGTGCACACTCACCGATCCGTCGGCCTTGAACAGCAACAGACGCCGAGCGGACGGGAGGTGTGCCGTGAGCCGGCCGACGTAGTCGACGGTGCACTGGGCGATGACGAGACGCACCGAACCACCATAGATTGCGCCCGCCGGTTCACTAGGCTGACGCCACGATGACGGACAAGAAGAACGCGGCCCAACGTCTCGGTCTGGTCCTTGAGCGCATGACGAGACAAACCGGTCGCGTCACCGACACCTCGGAG